>NZ_JAXMIH010000009.1 GCF_034366625.1 Prosthecobacter sp. | reverse complement strand
GGCTTTGAAGATGAAGGGTTTGAATACGGCGGAGCGCGGACCTCCGAGTCCGCAGAAGTGGCACAAAAACGATCTGGCCACGAACAGGACTGAAGCGTTTTTCCCCTTTGGCGGAGGGCTGCGGCTTCGGAGAGCCGCGCTCCCAGGATGGCGAGCGGAAAACGTTCCCTGTGTTGAGGGTTGACGGCGGTTGACGTTCCTGTCAGCATCCGGGGCAATCACCGCTTTCTCCTATGATCGCCACGCAGATTCGCCAGAAGGATGCCGTCTTTTATTTCGCCGCCTATCCTTCGGCGGCACTGCTCAAGAAGGTCCGCTTCATCAGCCGCTATTACGATGATGAGGGCGGCAGCATCCAGCCGGCGGCGGTGGAGACGGACAACGACCTGGCGCAGTTCATTGCGCGCATCGAGCGCAGTGACAAGGCCTTCCAGCGCGAGCTGTCGCGGTCGAAGGTCGCCGCCATTCGCAACTTCTACGAAACGGCGGTGAGCCAGCCGCCCATTCCCGGCACGGTGCTGCTGTTCACGCCGCAGAAGCTGCGCTTTGACGCGATGGATGGCGGAACGACGGGACGCCTGCAGGAGCCGGAGGAGCAGTTCCTGATCATCGACGGGCAGCACCGCCTCGCGGCACTGGAGTTTTTCCACCGCACGCATCCCGATGACGCGGCCAACATCACGGTGCCCTGCGTCATCTTCGACGGACGCAGTGAGGATTTCGCCACGGAGATGTTTGTGATCATCAACTCCACGCCCACGCGCATCAACAAAAGCCATCTGGTGGATCTGTACGAGCGCGTCTCATGGGCGGAGCCGGACCGGCGCTTCGCGGCGCACATTGCGGAGATGCTCTACCGCGAAGCCGACAGTCCGCTGCGCTACCGCATCAACCGGCTGGGCGGACGCAGCAAGCAGGAGAAGTGGATCCTGCAGGCCGAACTCTACAACGAGATCCATCGCTGGGTGAAGAGCGCCTGGAAGAAGATCGAGCGCACCGGCACCGACCGTCGTCACGCCGGAAACTACTACGCCATCGTGCGGGACTTCCTCAAAGCGGCAGCGCAGGTGATGGCGGAGGCCTGGGGCAACAGCGCCTACATGATCACGCGACCGGTAAGCATCAAGGCGATGATCCGCGTCTGCGCCGACCTGGCCGCCCAGGACGCGGAGCCCGAAGAAGGACGCGTTGAGCGCTGGCGTTACCGCCTGGCACCCTGGAGCGAGCAGGTGCGGGTGTTTCGTGCCGAAGGATTCTATGAACGCTTCCCTGCCAAAGGCCAGGTGGAGCGCGTCGCACGCATTCATCGTGAACTGGCGAAGGCTGCCAGCATCCCGGTGCGTGCCGCGGGACGGCAGAAGGGCGAGTAGCGGTAGGAGCGCGGACCTCCGAGTCCGCTTCTTTTCTTCGCGGCTCCGCCACCTTGCTTTTTTTGATGGCGGGCAAGTGTGCCCGCGCTCCTTTCCAATCCAGCGAGGCCGATACTTAACCATTCCTTGACCCGCGTTCTGGCGAACGCAGCTACGTCAATTCGGCCGCAACGTCACTGAGCTTGAATCCTTCACCCGCCAGCCGCGCGGGCTGCGCGTCATGGCCTCGTACTGCACGGCCCAGTCGCGGATCGTGTTCACGGCGTGGCCGTAGGGCTGGTAGTCGCGTGTGTTGATGAAGGTGAGCTTGTCGGACTCGTTGTCGGCGAACTGGAAGTAGGCGCGGCCGGTTTTGGAGACGAGCACCTTGCCTTCGATGGCGATGGTTCCCTTGGTGAAGAAGCGACCGAGCGAGGCGACGGGGGTGACGGCGAATTTGAGCACGGTCATCACCGCATTGCCCTTCGGGCTGGTGGGGTGAAGTTCGATGAGGGCGAGCTGAAGTGTGAGCGTGTCCGGTCCCGGCTTGTTCACGAGCTGGTAGAAGGGGCGTGGCGAGCGGCGGAAGGCGGCGATGAATTCCTCCCGCAGCCGCATGGCGATGGCCGCTTCCTGCCGCTGCACGCCCCAGGCGATCTCCTGCGAGGCGAGCGTCTTGCTCATCGGCCGCAGGTAGGCCAGCGTCACGGGAGCGATGTGGAGCTTGCGCGTTTTCAATCCCTCCGCCAGCACCTGCCGGTCCGGCGTGGTCCACACTTTTTGAAACGGCAGTTGTTCCCCGCCATTCTGCGCCAGCCACGGCTGCTCAAAAAACGGCGAGGGAGCCACCAGCCCCGCCTTGAACAGACGGTTCGTGGAACTGCACGAGGACAGCGCCAGGATCAGCAGGCTCGCGGATAAAAGTTGCGGGAAACGCATGGTTGGAGGCGTGATGACAAAGACACAGTCCGTCCACTTTCCAATTTCCATTTTCCCATTTCCACTTTTCTATCCAGCCACATGCCCGCCACCGTCCACCTCGTCATCCCTTGCTACCAGGAGAGCGGACGCATCGGCCCCTTCCTCGCGGAATTGTGCGCGGTGACGCATGAACTCGGCGATGTGACGATTCGCGTGGTCGAAGACGGCTCGGACGATGCCGAGGCCGCCCGCATGCGCGCCATCATCACACCGCTGTGCGAGAAGCATCCGTATCTGCTCGATCCGCTCTTCATGCCGGACAATCTCGGCAAAGGCGGCGCGGTTTACACCGGCTGGAACATGGAGAAAACCGCCGACTGGCTCGGTTTCGTCGATGCGGACGGCTCCTGCTCCGCCGCCGAGGTCGTCCGGCTCATCCATCTCGCCCGCAAGCAACCGACACCGCACACCGCGCTGTTCGCTTCGCGCCTGGGCCAGTTTGGCCGGAAGGTGCATCGCCAATGGAAGCGCCGCCTCATCGGCCATGTGTTTGGCTCGCTCGTCTCCACGCTGCTGCACATCCGCATTCACGACAGCCAATGCGGCTTGAAACTCGTCCCCCGCAGCACCTACCAGCGCATCGCCCCTGCCCTGCGCATCCACGGCTTCGCCTTCGATGTTGAACTCCTCGCCGCCCTGCACGACACCGGCTGCCCGTTCCACGAAATCCCCATCTCCTGGTTCGAAACGCCCGGCGGGCATGTGCATCTTGTGCGCGATTCGTTTCGCATGGCGAGGGATGTGTGGCGTGTGAGGCAGGGACGATCCCACCGAGCCGGGTGATTCTTCGATTGGCAGACGCGGTGGTTTCCGCTAATGAAGGCAGGAATTTCCGCTGAGTCATGAATGAAGATCTTTCACCCGCTTCATCCGCACCGCCACCAGCCGGGGATAAGGTCATCACCCCCAACCCTGTGAAGCGGTCGAAATTCTGGCAGCCACCGAGTGTGGAGGAGCTTCAGGTCTTGCTGCCACAGTATGAGATCACGAAGCTGCTGGGACGCGGTGGCATGGGTGCGGTTTATCAGGGGCGGCAGTTGAACCTCGACCGGGCTGTCGCCATCAAGATTCTGCCACCCGGCCTGGATGAGGTGGATGACAGCTACGCCGAACGTTTCAAAAACGAGGCGCGAGCGATGGCCCGGCTGAACCACCCAGGCATCGTCGCCGTGCACGACTCCGGCGAGGCAGCAGACGGAACACTGTACATCGTGATGGAGTATGTCGAGGGCACGGATGTCTCGCGCATGGTGGCCCGGCAGGGCCGGCTGCCCGCCGAGCACGCGCTGGCCATCACCGCTCATGTTTGCGACGCCCTGCAATACGCCCACGAGCGTGGCATCATCCACCGTGACATCAAGCCGGCCAACATCATGCTCGGCTACGACGGCGTGGTGAAGGTGGCGGACTTCGGCCTCGCCAAAATCAACCAAGGCGGCGAATCCGGTCTCACCCGCAGCGGCACAGCCATGGGCACGCTGCATTACATGGCCCCCGAAACGCTGACGCTCGGCGCGGCGGTGGATCATCGCGCGGATCTGTATGCTGTGGGGGTCATGCTCTTCCAGATGCTCACCGGCAGCCTGCCGCAGGGCATGTTTGAAATGCCTTCGGAGCAGGTGCCCGGCACGGACCCGCGCTTTGATGCCATCATCATCAAGGCGCTGCGCAATGACCGTGACCTGCGCTACCAATCCGCCGAAGCGCTCCGTGCGGACTTGGACGCCATCCTGACCCAACCAGTGGCCAAGGTGTCCGCTGATGATTCTCATGCCCACGCCGCGCTGCCGACAGATGCACGCCCCCAGAGGCCGGAGGAGGAAAGCGACAGGGAGATCGAAGAAACCGAGCCTGTCGTCATCCGGCGTGGCGGTTCTTTCCTACGACAGGCAGCGCTGCTGGTGCTCGGCAGCCTCGCAGCCGGGTTCTATTGGGAGAAAATCCAGAACACACCGCCAAAGACTGCCGCAAGCGCTGAGCCCACCACTCCGCCTGCTCCAGTGCAGACACCCTCACCTCCCACCGCCACCACACCACCGCCTCCAGCCACTCCTGCGGCAACTGCAACTGTCGAAAAGCCAGCGCCAGTCGTGCCTGAGCCAACTGCACCAGCGAGCACTGCGGCAGCCTCATCAATGACCACCGCGCCTGTTCCGCAACCCACGCCCACCATCCCTGTGGCCGTCGTCACACCGCCATCCACCACCGCTGCACCACCTTCAATCACGCCGCTTTCCAAACGCGTACGTACCCAATCCACCTCGATTCCCGCCGATGCCTTGTCCTACAAGACCTCACGGTACAAGTTTGTTCCCGGTCCGATCACCTGGAACGACGCCAAACGCAGGGCCGAGGTCATGGGAGGGCACCTGGCCACCATCACCAGCAGCGAAGAGCAGCGATGGCTCCAACGCTCGTTGCCGCCCGGCATCAAAGCAGTAACCCTCGGCGGCGAACTGACCCCCAATGGCAAATGGCGCTGGATCACCGGGGAACCTTGGAGTTTCACCGCCTGGGCACGCAATCCGGATGGCACTGGCGAACCCAACGGCGCCGGTCCCAATGCCAAGCTGGAGTATATGACCTACTTTTACGGGCCTGACGGTGGCTGGAATGACCTGTTCGAAGACGAGGCTGTGAAAATCAATCAGTCCATCCGTGCCTTCCTCGTGGAGTGGGACAACTCCGCGCCCCTCTCCATCAACGACGCACGCGTTTCCGCGCTCGACGACTCCTTCGCCGCCGCTTACGAAAAGGATGCCGCCCAGCCTTGGCGGGAAGCCATGAGCACGCTTCGCGAGCAGTATCTCCAGGCTCTGCAACGTAGGCTGGCGGAAATCCGGCCACGTCCTGAGATGCGCAATGCAGTTTCGATCATCGAGGCAGAGATCGCCCTGATACGTTCCGGCCAGAACATGCCTGCCGACATCGCAACGGATCATCCCGTCCTCACCAGCTTGCGAAAGACTTATCGAGACACTGCCAAACGGCACCTGACGGAGCGCGAAAAAGTCACCATCCCTCTCTACGACATCTACACCAAGACGCTCGCAACCTACGAGGCTGAACTTCTGCGCAACAAGCGCAAGAACGAGGCCTACACCATCAAAGCACTGCGTGAAGCCGTGCAGAACCGGCAGATCACCCCGCTGGCAGAGGCTCCGCTCACCACCACGTCCTCCTCGGCCCCGATTCCAGCAGCCCCCGCACCTCCTAGCTTTCCTCTCAAACAAATGTTCGTTTGGAGCGACACCCAGGGAAAAGACATCCTCGCAGATTTTGTTGGAATCGAGAGTGACCTGCTCGTCATGCGGCTGCCGAGCCAGGCCATCGCACGCATGCCGATGAACACACTCGCCGCCGGAAGCAGGCAACTCGCGCTGGATCTCCAAACGAAACCCGGACAACCCGTCTGGACGCCGCTCTGTGACGGCACCACGCTCGTCAGGTGGAAAGGTGACACCACCGGCTACCAGATCATCAGCGCGGTGCTCACCAGCACAGCCACCGGCAGCGATTTAATTTCAGACAAGGAGTATGGCAGCTTTCACCTGAAGTTTGACCTGCGCCTCTCGCCAGGTGGCAACAGCGGTATTGGTGTTTGGTGCGCGGAGGACAAAGGAACTTTCAAATCCCTCTCTCACACCGGCTTCGAGATCCAACTGCTGGACGACAATGCTCCACTGCATGCAAACATGGAACGCTGGCAGCAGCATGCGTCCATCTACGGCATGCAAGGCCCGGATCGCAAAACCAGCGTGACAACGGGTGTCTGGGCAAGTCATGAGGTCATCGTCCAGAACGACCGGGTCACTGTCATCATTGATGGTGCCACCGTGCAGGATGCCGACCTCCCACGGTTGAAAGTACAAGACAATTTTCGCCCACCACTCGACATCTCCAAACGCCGCGGTCATCTCGTCCTCTGCGGGCGGAAAGGCCCGGTCGAGTTCCGCAACATGCGCATCAAGGCATTGTAGCGGTCATTTCCCCAACACTTCCTTCAGCACCTCGATGCAGCGCACGTTCTGTGGCATGGTGCCGATGCTGATGCGCACCCACTCCGGCAGTTTGTAAGCGGCCATGGCGCGGACGATGACGCCCTGGTCCATCATGGCTTTGAAGACGGCGTTGCCATCGCCGACTTTGACGAGGACGAAATTGGCGTAGCTCGGGATGTATTCGAGGCCCATGGCACCGAACTGAGCCTGCAAATACGTGCGACCTTCGTCGGTGATGCGTTTGGTCTTGTCCTGGTGTTCCTGATCGAGCAGACCGGCCAAGGCACCTGCCTGGGCGACGGAATTGAGATTGAAGGGCTGCCGCGTGCGCTGGAGCACGTCGATCAATTCCTTGTTGGCGATGCCGTAGCCGACGCGGGTGCCTGCCAGGCCTTGAATCTTCGAGAAGGTGCGCAGGACGACCACGTTGCGGCCTTCGCGCACGTATTTGAGCGTGTCGGGAGGATTGTCGAGGAACTCGTAGTAGGCCTCGTCGAACACGACAACGACATGATCGGGAACCTTGGCCATGAAGCGGTCGATCTGCTCCTGCGTCACCAAAGTGCCCGTCGGATTGTTCGGATTGGCAATGAAGACCTCCTTCGTCTGCGGCGTGATCGCGGCGGCCATGGCGTCGAGATCATGCACGTAGCCGGGATCAGGCACTTCAATGGTGTCCGCACCGAAGACCTTGGCCATGAGCTTGTACACGAGGAAGGCGTGCTCGGCGGTGATGATATTGTCACCGGGCTTCAGGAAGGCGTGGCCGATGAACTCGATGATCTCGTTGCTGCCGCTGCCAACGATGATGTTGCCCATCTCCAGGCCAAACTTGTTCGCCAAGGCATTGCGCAGCTTCCATGAAGCACCGTCGGGATAGATGTGAACCTCCTTCACCGCCTCCTGCATCGCCGCGATGGCCTTCGGCGACGGGCCGAGCGGATTCTCGTTTGAAGCGAGCTTGATGATGTCTTCCGGTTTCAAGCCACGTTCGCGGGCCACATCCTCGATGGGCTTGCCGGGTTCGTAGGCGACGAGGTCTTTGAGCTGCGGGTTGGCGTAGTTCCAGATGGACATGGTTGGGGGCTTGGAGGAATGTTTCTTGGACTGGGATGACCCCGATGGCAAGTGCGCGTGAAATGCTTTGTTTTCAATTCTATGATCCGCCCCATGACTTACGAACGGCTGGTGAAACTGCTGGGGGCTCTTTTTTTGCTGCTGTGGGTGGCGCTGGCCATCAAGCCGCTCTACCGCGCAGACTGGATGGTGGAGAACGTGCTCGTGCTGCTCCTGGTGCCACTCCTCATCGCCGGTTACCGCAAGCACCTGTTCTCCCGGCTTTCCTGGGTGCTGATCTTCGTGTTCATGTGCGTGCATGAGATCGGCGCGCACTACACTTATTCCAAGGTGCCGTACGATGAATGGTGCCGTTCGCTCACCGGCCACACCATCAATGAAGTTTTCGGCTGGGAGCGCAATCACTTCGACCGCTTCATCCACCTCATCTACGGCCTGCTGCTGGCCTATCCGTTTCGAGAAATTTTCCTGCGCATCGCCAAAGCGCGTGGCTTCTGGGGCTATTTCCTGCCGCTGGACCTGACAATGTCCACTTCCATGCTGTTTGAACTGATCGAATGGCTGGCGGCTGAGGTTCTCGGCGGGGATCTGGGGCAGGCTTATCTGGGCACCCAGGGCGACATTTGGGATGCTCATAAAGACATGGCGCTCGCATCACTCGGTGCCATCATCGCCATGCTCATCATCGCCGCCATCAACTACCGCTATCAGCGTGACTTTGCACGCCAGTGGTCGGACAGTTGGCGCGTGAAGGCATCCGGTGATGCTTTCGCAGCCGAACCCAAGAAATAAAACCGCCCCTTCATGCCCACCGCGCTTCCAGACACCGCCGAACTGCTGCAATCTTTCGGCACGGCGCTGGGACTTGGACTGCTCGTCGGTTTGCAGCGTGAATGGGTGCAGAGCCGGGTCGCGGGCATCCGCACGTTTGCCTTGCTGTCACTGTTCGGTGCGCTCAGCGGCGTGCTGGGGATCGTGTATGGCGGCTGGGTCATTGCAGCGGCCTTGATCGCCTTCGCCAGCATGGTGATCCTCGGCAATCTGGCAGAAATGAAGAGCAAAGAGCTGGATTCCGGCCTCACGACCGAAATGGCCATGCTCGTCATGTTTGCGGCGGGCATCCTCACGGTGCTCGGCCATCGCCTGGAGGCGGTGGTCATCGCCGGCACGGTCATGGTGCTGCTGCAAAGCAAAAAGCCGCTGCACAACATGGTCCGCCGCATCGGCGAGGATGATCTGCGCGAGATCGCGCGACTCGTTCTCGCAGGGCTGGTCATTCTGCCCGTGCTGCCGAATCGCGAGATGGGCTGGCTCGGCGTGCTGAATCCTTTCGCCATCTGGCTCATGGTCGTGCTCATCGTCGGCATCAGCCTCGCCGCGTATCTCGCCGGCAAATTCATGGGCGGCAACAAGGGCGCGGCGCTCGCGGGCATCCTCGGTGGTTTGATCTCCAGCACCGCCACCACCGCCAGCTTCGCACGTCGCAGCCATGTGGCAGGAGCGTGCGGCATCAGTCTGGCCGCCATCATCCTCATCGCCTCAGCCATTGTCTTCCTGCGCGTGATGGTCGAGGTCGTCATTGCAGCACCAGCGCACCTCAAAGAAATGCTGCCGCCACTGCTCGCCATGATGTTCTGGTTCGGCCTCGTCGCCGCCATTGCTCACCGCATCTCAGAAAAACAGGGCCAGCATCGCGCCGATGAGCAGCCGCCCTCCGAACTCAAAAGCGCCGTGATCTTCGGCCTGCTCTACGCTGTCGTATTGATCGCCGTCGCCGCCGCGCGCGAGCATTTCGGCAATTCTGGCCTTTACGTCGCCGCTGCCATCTCGGGCCTCACGGACATGGATGCCATCACGCTTTCGACCTCCCGTCTCGTCAGCACCGCTCACCTTGATACAACCACCGCCTGGCGCATGATCCTCGTCGGCGGTCTCGCCAATGTCGTTTTCAAAGGAATACTCGTCGTCGTCCTTGGCGCGCGCGCGTTCATCAAGCCTGCGCTGACCGGCCTTGGGATCGCCCTCGCTGGCGGTGTGGCGATTTTGGCTCTCTGGCCGTGATTGGAAACCTGTCGCGCTGTTTATGGAAGAACCCATCCACGTCATCGGTCACAAGAATCCCGACACCGACTCGATCTGCTCGGCGATCGGTTACGCCTTCCTGCGGAACGCGCTGGGAGACGCCGAGGTGCGACCGGCACGAGCGGGCGAACTCAACCGCGAAACCCGGCATGTGCTGGAGCGGTTCTCACTGTCGGAACCTGATCTGCTGACCACTGCAACTGGACGTCAGTTGATCTTGGTGGACCATAACGAGGTCGCGCAGGCGCTGGACGACATTCGGCACGGCACGGTGCTGGAAGTTTGGGAGCATCATCGCATCGGCGATCTGCAGATCCCGAGTCCAATCACTTTTCACTGCGAACCCGTCGGTGCCACGGCGACTCTCATCGCCGAGCAGTTCTTCCTTCATGACATCGAGCCGCCACCTGCCATCGCCGGGGCGCTGCTGGCCGCGATTCTGTCAGACACGCTCGTGCTCGCCTCCCCCACCACCTCGGGAAAAGATCGCCGCATGGCCCCACGGCTCGCCGCGCTGGCAGGTCTGGAGGTTTCGGAGTTCGGAGCAGAATTGATGGCTGCACGGGGAGACATTGCCACGCGCTCGGCGCGCGATCTCATTGACGCGGACTTCAAGGCGTTCAACTTCGCCGGGCACCGCGTGGGAATCGCCCAGGTGGAAGTGCCGGATGCGCGACCGCTCGTCACGCGCCGCACAGAGTTGTTGGAAGCCATGCGGCGTGTGAAGGATGAGCAGAATCTCCGTCAGGTGATCCTGATCGGCACCGACATTTCACGCAAAGGCAGCTACCTGTGGGCCGTCGGCGAACTTCGTGACGTGGCGGAACGCGCGTTTCACTGTCAGCTCACCGATGAAGGTGCGTTTCTCGAAGGCTGCATGTCGCGCAAGAAGCAGGTCGTGCCAGTCCTGGAAGCGGCGTTTGCAAGTGTTCCGACCGGGTGATGTCACACTTGTCAATTTTAAGAGCCGCTCATGGGATGGAACCCTGCCAGGAGAACGCTAAGCTGCTTGATGTCGCAAGCTGATACCGCGAGTTCATTAACCGCGCTTCTTGCGTGGCTGATCCGTGCGCTCCACCGGCTTCTGCGACTCACCAAGGATTGCCGTTTGGCGCATGGAATTTGTGTCCTCGCCGACAATGCAGCCACGCGCTCCACAACCAGCCATACATCACCACAAAGCCAAGCCGCTGCCACAATCCACGGCGGAACTCTAGGTGGTCACCCATCAAAAAGAGCACGGACATCGCCAGTACCGCGCCGAAGGTTCCCCAGGCGAAAGAACGTCCAAGCGAAGACGGAAACAAACCCGCTGCGATGAAGGAAATGCCTGTCAGGCCCATGCTCACAACAAGGCGGATGGCACGGTAGTGGACATCGGCATAGGCGTCCGCCATGCCATGCTCATAGGGCGTATGCGAGGTCTGCGAGGTGAACCACCATGTCGGCGTCCACCATTCGTGGGCGGGCGGCGGCGGTTGCTCGACACGGCGCATCGGTGCATAGGCCACGAAAAAATTGCCCATCGCCGTGGCGGCGAGCAGCAGACAACCGGCGACGATGAGAATCCGTCCCCCGCCCTGTCGCAGAAACGCCAACGCGAGCAGGAACAGCAGCAGCGCAAAGGCAAAGCTCGCCACGATGAGCCAGGGCCAGTGCGGCGCCTTTTTCATGTACTCCGTGATATAGCTGTCCATGAGGCTCAGCCCGCTCTCCGCGCCACCCACATGACCGTAAATCAGGGCAACCAGGATGACGAGCAGGCAAAGGACAATGCCCGCTTCAATGAATCGCGAGATGAACGAGCGGTCATTCATGGATCTGGGCTGGTCTCACACCTTCGGGACGAGATAACGTAGCATGGCATCAAGGGTGTTCAGCTTGCCGTAGTCGGCTTCGGGGATTTCCACGCCGAGTTTGTCATGCAGGGCGATAAGGAAGCTGAGGAAGTCGAAGGAGTCGATGTCGAGTGTCTCACGGATGTTCTGATCGCCACGCAGCATGGCGGGATCTGCCTCGGGTGCGATTTTGCGCAATCCATCAAGGAGGAGTGCTTTAAGTTCGGCTTCACTCATGGCTGGTCGGGCGTTTGCAGGTGACGGTTCAGTGCTTCGAGGAATTGGGCGCCGAGATGACCGTCGGTGGCACGATGATCAGCGGCAAGCGAGGCGGTCATCACGGGATGAACGCCGAGCATGCCATCCTTCGCCCAAGGTTGTTCCATAATCTTGCCCAGACCAACAATCGCGACCTGCGGGGGATAGATGACCCCAAACACCGTCTCCACGCCGAGATCGCCGAGGCTGGTGATGGTGATGGTGGCATCCGTCATCTCGGAACTGCGCAGACGGCCACTGCGGGCGCGGGGAATCAGATCGCGCAGGTCGGTCATGAGTTCGTCGCAAGATTTCTTGTCCACATCATGAATCGCCGGGGCCACGAGGCCGCCGCCCTTCATCGAGATGGCAAAACCAAGGTGAATGGCCTCCGAGACGCGATGCTGGCCGTCGATCCAGAAACCATTGAGCTGCGGCACGTCACGCAAAGCCTTCGCCAGAGCCTTCAGCAGCGGCACTACCGGCAGCAGGCGGTCTTTGATGCTGCGCTTCTGATTCTCAGCCTGGAGCCACGACAGCAGCGCACTCATGTCGATGCGTGTTTGCAGGTAGTAGTGCGGAATCTCGCGCTTCGATTTTGCCATCGCTGCCGCGATGGCGCGGCGCATCGCGTCGCTGGGTTTGTGCGGAGCAGCGGCACGTTCAATGTCGGCAGCTTCGATGGCGCCGTCAGGGCCGCTTCCTTGGATGTGAGTGACATCGACATGCAATTCCTCGGCCCTTCTGCGTGCCAGAGGCGAGACCCTCACACGAGTTTGCGGAGCAGAAACAGGTTTGGCGGCTTGCTCGACATCTTCGCGATCAATCAAACCGCCTGGACCGGTGCCGTGGCCGACGAGTTTGTTCAAATCGACTCCAAGCTCAGCCGCGATCTTCTTGGCGAGTGGCGAGACATGAATGTGCGGCACCTCAGTTACCGCCACTGGCGCAGGAACAGGTGTCGCAGCCGCTACAGGAGCTTCACCGCCTTGGATCACCGCCAGCAGCGCACCGACGGGAATCTTCGCGCCAGGTTCGATCACGAGCTTCTCAATGATGCCAGACTGAAAGCATTCGACATCGATGATGCCCTTGTCGGTATCGACCTCGGCGATGATGTCGCCGCGCTTCACGGCATCGCCGGGTTTGACGTGCCATTTCACGAGTGTGGCGGACTCCATGTCCGCGCCGAGGCTGGGCATGACGAAATCAGCCATGGGAACGGACGAGGTTTTGCACGGCGGCGATGATCGACTCTACCTGTGGCAGCGCCGCCTGCTCCAGATGCTTCGCATAAGGAATCGGCACCTCGGCGGAGCACAGACGCTGCACCGGGCGGTCGAGTTCAAAAAAGGCCTGCTCCTGAATGCGCGCGCTGATCTCAGCGGAGATGCCACCGCTGCGCCAGCCTTCATCCACGATGAGCACGCGGTGCGTCTTCGCCACACTGCTCATGATGGTCGCGTCATCGAGGGGTCGGAGAACCCGCAGATCCACGACCTCGGCATGAATGCCCTGCTCTGCGAGCTTCGCGGCGGCTTCGAGGGACTTTGGCAAACTCGCGCCGTAGGTCAGAATGGACACGTCCTTGCCTTCACGACGCACTTTGGCACTCGAAATGTCCACCGGGCCGGCATTGGCAGGCAACTCGCCTTCCATGATATAAAGCGTTTGGTTTTCAAAGATCAGCACCGGATCAGGATCGGCCAGCGCGCTGGCCAGCATGCCGTAACCATCCTCCAGCGTGGCCGGCGTGAGCACCTTGAGGCCAGGAATGTGCGCATACCAGCCTTCGAGGCTGTGCGAATGCTGAGCGCCGAGTTGCTTGCCGCCGCCGGTGGCCATGCGAATGACGATGGGCACGTTGAACTGCCCGCCGGACATGTGCAGCAGCGATGCGGCGGTGTTCATGATCTGATCCAGCGCCAGCAGGCTGAAATTGCAGGTCATGATCTCGACAATCGGCCTCATGCCGCCTAGTGCCGCGCCGATGCCCGCGCCGACAAAGGCCGACTCGGCCAGTGGCGTGTCGCGAATGCGGTCCTCGCCAAATTCAGCCAGCAAGCCGCGGCTCACGGCAAAACAGCCGCCGTAATGCCCCACGTCCTCGCCCATCAAGAACACGCGCGGATCATTTTGCATGGCGCTGCGGATGCCTTCGCGCACCGCATCGCGATACGTCATCTTTTTCGGCGGATCGGTCGCGTTCATGATGGTGTCACCTCCGAATAGACAAAGCGTGTGAGATCTTCCACCGGCTCCCAGGTGCCCGCCTCGGCAAAAGCGACTGAGTCATCGACTTCCTTCGCCACCTCCGCCTCGACGGCGGCGTAATCGGCATCGCTCAGCACGTTCGCCGCCTTCATCGCATCAAAGAACAGCGTGATCGGATCACGCTTCTTCCATTCCGCGACCTCGTCCTTCGAGCGATACAGCTCAGCGTCGAACATCGAATGCGCACGGAAGCGGTAGGTGCGGCATTCGAGCAGGAAGGGCTGGCCTTCGCGTGTCGTCGCGATAGCTTTGCGCGCCGCCTCGCTGACAGCGAGCACATCCATGCCATCAACGACGGCGTTGGCCACGTTGTAGGCATCGCCTTTCTTGGCGATCTCGGTTTTTGATTCGGTGTACCGCAGCGCCGTTCCCATCGCGTAGAGATTGTTCTCGCACACAAACAACACCGGTAGTTTCCACAGCGCGGCGAGATTCATCGACTCGTGAAACTCGCCCTCTGCCACCGCACCTTCGCCAAAAAAGCAGGCGGTGACGGCTTTGCGATTCTGCATCTTGTCCGCCAGCGCCAGACCAATGGCCAGTGGCAGTCCGCCGCCGACAATCGCATTGCCGCCGCAGAAGCGCGTCTTCGCATCAAACAGGTGCATCGAACCGCCGCGACCACGCGCACAGCCTTCCTGCTTGCCATACATCTCCGCCATGATCGATCCTGCGCTCATTCCGCGCACGAGCGCCTGACCATGCTCGCGATACGTCGCCACGATGGCGTCCTCGGGTCGTAGCTGCTCGATGATGCCCGTCGCGACGGCTTCCTCGCCGATGTAGAGATGCATGAAGCCGCGAATCTTCTGCGCGCTGTACATCTCGACGCATTTCTCCTCGAAGCGCCGGATGCGCACCATCTGCCAGAGCAGGCGGCGGGCTTGATCGTGGTCCGGCAGGGCGGTGCTCATGTCAGTCGTTCTCCAAGGTGGATAAATCGCCCTCAGGCAGGCCCAACTCGCGAGCTTTGAGCAGACGGCGCATGATTTTGCCACTGCGAGTTTTCGGCAGGCTTTCGACAAAGGCGATCTCCTTCGGTGCGACCGCAGGGCCAAGGCGTTTGCGGGCAAAACCGATCAATTCCAAACGCAGTTCCTCACTCGCGGCATGCCCGGCCTTCAGCGTGACGAACGCCTTCACCAACTCGCCGATCAGCGGTTCCGGTTTGCCGATCACACCCGCCTCCGCGACCGCCGGATGCTCCATGAGCGCGCTTTCGACCTCGAACGGACCGACCATGTGGCCGGAGGTCTTAATGATGTCATCCGCACGACCGACAAACCAAAAATAGCCATCGGCATCGCGCTTTGCCAGATCACCGCTGAGATACCAGCCATCCACGAAGCACTTCGCGTAGCGTGCCTCATCGTGCAGATAGGCGCGAAACATCGAGGGCCAGCCCGGCTTGAGCGCGAGTTCGCCTTCCACATCGGGTTCGGTGATGACTTCGATGCCATGCTCGCCGCGCTTCACGATGGCCGCATCAATGCCCGGCAGTGGCTTGCCCATCGAACCTGGACGAATGTCCATCGCGGCGTAGTTCGCGATCATGATGCCGCCGGTTTCCGTCTGCCACCAGTTGTCGTGAATCGGCAGACCGAGCGCCCGCTCGCCCCATACGACAGCTTCAGGATTGAGCGGCTCACCGACACTGTGAATGAGGCGCAGATGACTCAGATCATACTGCGTGCGTGGCTCACCAGGAATGCGCATGAGGCGGCGGATCGCGGTCGGTGCGGTATACCAAACCGTCACCTTCTGATCCTGCAGCAGGCGATACCAACGCTCCGCGTCGAAGTCCGCCTCATCGACCAGATTCGTCACGCCATGCAGCAGCGGCGCGAAGATGCCATACGATGTGCCCGTGACCCAGCCCGGATCGGCGGTACACCAGAACACATCATCGGGGTGCAGATCGAGCACATAGCGGCCGGTGGCAAAGTGCGTAAGCGCCGCCTGATGCACATGCACCGCGCCCTTTGGCATGCCGGTGGTGCCACTGGTGAAATGCAGCAGTGCCATGTCCTCGGGACTGGTCGGCGGAATCTCGAACTGATCGTTCGCAGCGGCCATCAGCTTGGGCAGTGAGAGTACGCAGGCATCCAGATCGTTATCCGCATCCGCCAGCAGGATGTGTTGCAGCGTCGGCAGACGTTCGCGCAAAGCGGCGACCTTTTTCTCGTACAACGCCTTGGTCGTCACGAGCACCTTCGCATCACCACGGCTCAGTCGTTGAAACACCGGCTCAGGCCCGAACTGCGAGAACAACGGGCAAAACACGCTCACATTCTTCAACGTGCCCAGCGCGGCGAGATACAGCTCCGGCACACGCCCCATCAGCGCAAACACGCGCTCGCCCTTGGTCACACCGAGAGCCCGCAGCACATTCGCAAACTGCGCCGATCCTTGTGCCAAGTCGGCGTAGCTCAGATCGCGCACTGTGCCATCCTTGCCGAGCCAACGCAGTGCCAGATGATTGGCACGTGCCCCCGCCGCATGACGATCCACCGCCTCATAGGCGAGATTCAAACCTCCGCCCGGAAGCCCCTGCAACTCAGCCCGCACCGCGTTCCAGGAGAAAACCGCGCGTGCTACGGCATAGTCCGCGAGATTGGGCACCATGGAATGCGCACCAGGAAGTTTCAGAATGGGGTCAGGTGGCATGGCACGTTAAATTCTCTGCGATTCCGCCCTGAATGTCTTGCCTGCGCTTGCGCAACGAAGGGCCGATGTTGCGCCTTACGAACTATTTTACTGCAGCGATGTCATGTGCAAGCCGCACAAGCGCCTGGTTCATCGCCGTGACACGATCCTTCATCACCGACGGGTCCGACTTCATCGGCACTGCGATGCGGAAAAAGTGGAAGGTTGCCTCCTTGCCCGTCACAGGCTGCAGTTTCCAGGTGCCTTGCAGCACCATGGTGTTTGCGGCGTCGGGTTCGAACTGGGTGATCCGCAACTCCAGCAAATCGGTGTAGTCGAGCGTGCTGAACCGTTCCACGGGCTGGATATTCATCGAACCGGTGAGTCTGCTGAGATTGCCCGCCACGACCCGTGAGATGCCGACATCAATCGGCTCAGCCCAGAGGTCGAGCTTGCTGGCCACGAGCACACCGTCACGGCGTGTGATGAGTTGTTCGCAATCAAGGTAGCTGGGAAGCGCGGCTCGATTGACTGCAATGGCGGGAGTGGTGGCACCAAGCGTCCGATCAGGCACCAACGGCTCAAGCAGGTGATGGACTGCGCTGTCTTTCACAGGCCGAAACATGCTGCAACCGCCAAGAAACAGCATCAGTGTGACAATACGGGCATTCATGGCTTGGAGTCCTTGCCGAGAAGGAGCGAGTTGGGGTTGCGTTTCAGATCGTTGGCGAGTTCTTTGATGGCGCGTGAAGCATGCTCGGCTTCTTCGAGGACGAGTTGGAGCCGCATCAGAACCGGTGCGCGAGGGTTTGCGACTTTGGAGATATCCGCGCTGGCAGTTTCAAGCTGCGTGAAGGCCGCGCTGGCCTGCTTCACGGCTTTTTCCATGTCAGTGAGCATGGGATCAATGCCTTTATTGGCCTTGGCCGTAAGTTCTTTCAGGTTTGCCAATGCAATGTCAAGATTGTCGATGGCGGCGGACAGTTTGTGGCTTCCGGTCAGCGCACGCATGTCGGCGGTGAGGCCCACGAGGTTGTCATTGATCTCCTTCATTCGCAGCGCATCGACCTGAGTCTTCGCACTCGCCAGCGTGTCGCGCAGATCTTTGATCAAGCCGGTGAGATCGATGTTGTTGAGCTTCTTCAACCCATCGCTGATGCTCAACATGAGCGCATCGAGTTCCGTGCCAACGGTGGGCACCACGGGATAGGGGGGCTTCACGGTCGGTTCAAAGATCAGCCCTTGGACGTTGGGCGCGATGTCGAACTCGATGTTCATCTGCCCCGTCACGAAGCTCATCTGCTTCATGCGTGCTCGCAGGCCGCTGGACACGGCTTTTTGCACGCCTGCATCGGTGGTGAAATCGATGCCGCCTCCGATCGTCGCTCCCACTGCAGCAAGCTGCTTGGTGGACAGCTCAACAAGGATGGGGATGATCTTGCGGTTCTCCTTGGGGTCGACGAGCACATTGATGGAACTCACGCGTCCGATGCGCACGCCGCCGAAACGGACTTCAGAGCCGACGAGCAGACCGTCGGCGCTTTTGTCGAAGTAGAGCATGACGTTGGTGGTCTTCTCGAAAAATTTGCCAGCACCGAGCAGCACAAGGGCCGTGCCAGCAAGCACCAAGCCGCCAAGGGTGAACAGTCCGATCAGAGTAGGGCTGGCGTTCTTGCTCATGTCGGCGGGTTGGGGGGGGTGCCGCGATTCAAAAAGAGCCGCACCGCAGGGTTGTCAGAATGATCGCGCAGGTGTTTGGGGTTGCCTAGAGCTCCTTGCATGTGCGTGGCAGGATCAAGGAACAACGCGTTGTCCGCAATGCCAAAGATGCTCGCCAGCTCGTGCGTGACGATGACGATGGTGCAGCCCTGGCTGTCTCGCAGGCGCAGGATCAGATCGTCCAGCCGTTTGGAGCTCAGCGGATCAAGCCCGCCTCCAGGTTCGTCGAGAAAGAGAATGTCAGGATCGAGCGCCATCGCCCTTGCGATGCCGGCACGCTTCTTCATGCCGCCGCTCATCTGCGCAGGATAGTAGTCCTCATAGCCGGCCAGTCCGACGAGCGCGAGCTTGTAGGCCACGAGATCGCGCACGGTCTTGGCGGGCAGCTTGCCTGCCTCCTCGATGAGCATGGAGATGTTCTCCCCCAGTGTGAGCGATGACCACAACGCGCCCCATTGATACATGACACCGAAGCGACGGATAAACTTGCCGCGCTCGTCGTCCCTCGCAGCAGTGAAGTCCTCGCCATCATAGAGAATGCGGCCCTTGGCAGGTTCCGTGAGTCCGACAAGGTGTCGCAGCAGGGTGCTCTTGCCACAACCGCTGCCGCCCATTATGACGAAGATCTCCTTGTCCTGGATCTCGAACTCCAGGTCACGCATCACCACCAATGGTCCGTAGGACATGGTGAGATCATGCACACTGATTTTAGCAGTCATGGTCAGATGTTGAGCAGGGTGAAGATGGCGGCGAAGGCGGAGTCGAGCACGACGATCCATGTGATGGCCGCCACAATGGCATGCGTGGTGGCCTCGCCCACTGCGGCGGAAGATTTGCCTGCACGCATCCCCTGCATGCAGCCACTGATCGCAATAGTGGCGCCGAAGAAGACGCTCTTGATGACGCCAAGCGAGGAGTTCGTGAGATTGATCGACAGAAGTGTTTCATTCCAAAACAACACCGCCGGAATGCCGACAAACGAGCCCACCATCATGCCGCCAAGAATGCCGACGGCGTTCGAATAGACTGTGAGCAAAGGCATCATCAGCACCAGCGCCAGCAGCCGTGGCAGCACCAGGAAGTCAAAGGGATCAAAACCGGATGTACGCAGCGCGTCGATCTCCTCATTGGACTTCATGCTGCCGATGTGCGCAGCGAAAGCGGCACCCGTGCGACCGCTCATGATGATGGCGGTCATCACCACGCCCATCTCACGCACCATCGCTATGGCGACCAGATCAGCAACGAGGAGGTTCGCACCGAAATTGGTGAGCTGCGCATTGCCGACAAAAGCTAGAATCATGCCGATGAGAAAGCTGATGAGCGTGACAATCGGCAGCGCTTCAACACCGCACTCCTGCACGCAGACCCACAGATCTTTCGAGCGGAAGCGGGCACGTCCGGTGATGAACCTGCCAAGGGAAAGGGAGCATTTCCCCACGAATTCAATGACATCCACCGTGCTCGCCCAGGCCCTCAGTGAAAACCTGCCAAGCCTGACCATGGCCGGGGATTTACCAGCAGCGTTTTGTTCCACAATTTCCTCGGGCACCGCAAGCGCCAGTTCCAACAGGCCCCGCAGGTTGACTGGCAGCCCATCGAGCGGCGGCGCCATACCGTTGTCCTTCACCTGGCTGCGCAGGTGTGCGAGCAGGAAGGCTGGCAAGGTGGAATCAAAAGTGCCCAGCGCTTCTGTCTGGTAACGAGCAACAGCTCGATCCGGTGCTGTGCCCGTGACGACCACCTCAGCCCCGCCACGACGCCAGTCCCCGGCCAGCTCAAGAATTTGCACAACGCCGTCCTGACGCCAAATGGCGCGCGGCGGTTGGACTTCGGCGGAGGTCATGGATTTTGAGGGGCACAGGCTTCAAAGGGCTCTCCAGCGTTCGAACGCTGAAGGAATACGGCTGTTCAGCCTGCACGTCCATGGTCTTGTGCTATGCGCGACAGCGCCGATTTTGCGCAGTCCGCCGCACCAAACGCGATTCGCGATGACAGCGCGGCTGTCCTCATCATTCTTCCCACCAACCATGCCCGCCCAGTTCAAAGATTACTATGCCACGCTCGGTGTCGCGCGCGATGCTAGCGCTGACGACATCAAGAAGGCCTTTCGCAAGCTGGCCCGCCAGTATCATCCTGACACCGCGAAGGACAAAAAATCCGCCGAGGAGAAGTTCAAGGAGATCAATGAGGCCAACGAAGTGCTCGGCGATCCGGAGAAGCGCAAAAAGTATGACACGCTCGGCGCGAACTGGCAGGAACCTCAGGCTGCCGCCGCCCACGAGCAGGACGTTCACTTCGGCGGCACCGGGTTCAGCGATTTCTTCGAGCAGTACTTCAGCGGTGGCAGCCGCTACGGCTTTCCGCAGGGCTTTGATGAAGGCATCCCCACCGGTGCGGGCAAAGGCCGCGCCCGACGCGGTCATGACATCGAGGGCGACATCCTCGTCACGTTGGAAGAAGCGATGCATGGCACACAGCGTCCGATCTCGCTGCAAACGGTGAATCGACAGACCGGCGCGGTGCAAACGCACACCTTCGAGGTGCGCATCCCGCCCGGAGCCACCGATGGCCGCCGCATCCGCGTGCCCGGCCAGGGCGAACCGGGCCACAACGGTGGAGAAGCGGGCGATCTCTACCTGCGGGTGCGTCATGCCTCGCATCCCGACTTCACCACGCGCGAGGCCGACCTGCACCACGAACTCGATGTGGCCCCATGGGAGGCGGTGCTTGGAGCGGAAGTCATCGTGCCCACGCTCGACGGCTCCATCAAGCTGCGCATCCCGGCTGGCACCGAAGACCGCCAGCAATTGCGCGTACGCGGCAAAGGCCTGCCGAAGGGCAAGACCGGCGAGCGCGGCGATTTCTTCGTCACCATCAATGTCGTGCTGCCCACACAGGTCAGCGACGACGAACGCAAGCTGTGGGAGCAACTCCGCAACGCCTCCACCTTCAAACCACGCGCCTGACATGAACGACGCCACACCACAAGCCTACACGCTGGAGATCCTTGCCAAAATCACCGGCGTCTCCTCGCAGACCATCGTGCAGTATCAGGAGCACGGCCTCATTCGCCCTGAGTTCGACGATGAAACCGTGCGTGCCCTGCGCCGCATCGAGCACCTGCGCGAAACGTGCGAGATGAACCTCGCAGGTTTGAAATTGCTCACCAGCCTGCTCGATGAAGTCGATCAGCTACGTGAGGAGTTGCGGTGGCGGCGTTAGTCATGTCGCGGCCTAGGAACCCAGGTATCTGTTCTTCCAAATCTGGCGGTCATTTCGGCGCGAGAAGATTCTTCAACGCCTCTGCCAGTTGACCTTCGGTGAACGGTTTGTCCAGCCGGCTCGTCACGCCCAGACTCTTGAACTCTTCAGCCACCGCGTCGTCCAGTCGTCCGCTGGCGACTACGACCGGGATGTCCGGCAGCATCCGCCGGAGCGTGCGGACAAATGCCAGGCCGTCCATGTGAGGCATGTGGAAGTCCGTGACGATGGCACGCAGTTCGGTGCTGTGCTGCACCGCCAGCAACAAGCCATCCACGCCGTCGGTGGCGATCAGCGGCTTAAAGTTCAGCCGTTGCAAGACTGCGCGTGCCATCTCGCGCACGCCCGCCTCGTCATCCACGAGGAGGATGGTTTCCTCCCGCCCGTGGAATTCCGTCGGCACTTTGGTTTCAAGTTCCGCGTCAATGCCTGCTGTGTTGGCGGGCAGATAGGCGGTGAACGTCGAACCTATTTCAGGCTGCGAAGAAACTTGCAGGAAGCCGCCGTGGCTTTTCACAAGGCCCATGACGGTGGAAAGGCCCAGCCCTGTGCCTTTGTCCGGCTCTTTGGTCGTGAAGAACGGGTCAAAAATCCGGTCGATGATTTCCTGCGGGATGCCGGCACCAGTGTCCTGCACCCGCAGTGCCAGGTATTGGCCCGGCTTTGCGTCGGGCACCGAGCTGGCAAAGGCGGCGTCCACCTCTGCGCGCCGCGCCTCCAGGGTAAGCGTGCCTCCTCGCGGCATGGCGTCGCGGGCGTTGACGCACAGGTTCAGGAGGATCTGGTGCAACTGCGTGGCATCGCCCAGCACCGTTGGAAGTTCCGGCTCGCATTTGATCACCAACTGGATGTTTTTGGGGAAGCTGCTCATCATCAAGTTCTCCAACTCCTTGATCAAACGCTCGACTTGCAGGACGACGCGCTCGCCCTCCGCGCCTTTGGCAAAGGTCAACAACTGGCGCACCATGTCCGCGCCCCGCTTGGCGCTGGTTTCAAACATGTCCACGATTTGCGATTCGGCGGGATAGCGCATCCTTAGCAATTCCACTCCCATCATGATGGGGGCGAGCGCGTTGTTCAAATCGTGTGCCACGCCACCCGACAGGGTGCCGACGGCCTCCATCCGTTGCGAACGCAGGGCCAGGTGTTCCATCTTCTTGCGCTCGGCGAGATTTTGACCACGCTCCAGTTCCATCGCCACCCGCTGAGCAATGATGCGCAGGATTTCCTGATCTTCCTCGGTAAACTCGTGCAGCTTGGAGTCCAGCAGGCAGGTGATGGCGACCACATTGCCTTGGGCGTTCAGTGAAGGCACGCCGCAGTAGGCAACCGCGTTGTGGTCGCGGAGAAACGCTGCCTGCGGGAAGTGCTCCTGGACGCGCTCGTAGGTGCGCAAATCCTTGGTCACCTCCACCGTCGCACAAGGGGTGATGGCCAAGGGACATCCACCCGCATCCCGGAAAATCTGCCCGTTGGCACACACCGCCTTGAACCGCAGCTCCTGGCCGACGATCTCCGAGAGGCAAACCACGGGAACTTGAAACAGTGTGGCCACCATGCCCACAACCTCCTCAAACACCGCCCCAGGATCACCCGACAACTGCATGCTCAACTCGGAAAGCCGCTGCAACTTCCGCAGGTGCGCGGCGTCCCGCTCCTCGGCCAGCTTGCGCTCGGTGATGTCCTGGACGGTGCCAAGCGAATGCAACGGCCGGCCTGCGGCGTCATAAACAGTCTCGCAACGTTCCTGCACGAACTTGAGGCGGCCATCGGACAGAAGCAGCCGGTGCTCAATTTCATACGGTGTGTGATTGCGCACCGACTCGGTGTACGCGCGGTTGACCATGTCGCGGTCCTCGGGGTGAATTGTTTGCAGGAACGCCTCGTAGGACGCCCAGAATTGCTGAGGATCCTGCCCAAAGATTCGGAAGATTTCGTCCGACCACGTCAGACGGTTCGCGACCAGGTCCAGATGCCAGCTTCCCATCTGGCCGATGCGCTGGGCCTCGCGGAGTTGCGCCTCCTTCTCTTTGAGAGCGCCGGTGCGCTGGACGACGAGTTGTTCGAGTTCCGTGTTAAACTGACGGATCTCTTCTTCCGCCCTTTTCCGTTCTGTGATGTCCTGTACGATGCCCGTCATGCAGGGGGAGCTGCCCGTGATGTTACAAATCAATTCACCGCAACCCTTGAGCCAGCGAACCGAGCCGTCGGGCCTGACCGCCCGAAACTCCAAATCAGCGGGTTTTTCTCCCGCCTTACATGCCGCCAGCCATCGCTGCATCTCCGACCGGTCATCAGGATGAACCAGATTGATCCACGAGTCGATGGTTGGAGTGAATGTCTCCGGTGGAACGCCATAGATACGATAGGTCTCATCCGTCCAGTGGATGATACCTTTCATATCCCAGGACCAGCCGCCAATATGCGCGATGCGCTGAGATTCGGAGAGAAGACGGCCATTCTCACGCAACGCCTCCTCCATCAGCCTGCGGTCGGTGATGTCCGCGCGGATGGCGATGTATTGCGCGGGCTTCCCGTCGGCGCCGAGGAAGGGCACGATGGTGGTGTCCACCCAGTAGAACGAGCCATCCTTCGCGCGGTTTCTGATCTCGCCTTTCCACACGCACCCGCTGGTGATCGTCTTCCACAGTTCGCGGATCATGCTTTTCGAGTGATACCCGGAATTGATGATGCCATGATCCTGGCCGA
The DNA here is from genome assembly GCF_034366625.1 of Prosthecobacter sp. Taxonomy (NCBI): domain Bacteria; kingdom Pseudomonadati; phylum Verrucomicrobiota; class Verrucomicrobiia; order Verrucomicrobiales; family Verrucomicrobiaceae; genus Prosthecobacter; species Prosthecobacter sp. The sequence continues at coordinate 37,208 of NZ_JAXMIH010000009.1, read as the reverse complement.
GCAGCTCCGCGCGCGCATACTTCGAAATCGAGCAAAACTTGTCGTTCACGTAGGTGATGACGCCCTTCGCATCCGTGACAGCGACGATGGCGTGCTCGTCGAGCGCAGCCTTGAAATCCGCCAGCACCTTCTCGGCCCGCTTGCGCTCCGTGACATTGATATGGGCAATGACCGCCCCGCCTTCTTGCCGGGACAGGGGGGAGACATGCATGGTGAACCAGCGGTGTTCGGTGGGCGAGTGGCAGGCATACTCATGTTTGAAGGTCACCTTGGAATGCGCCAGCACACCACGCAGCCCGTCCAAAATCTGCTGCGCCTCCCCGCCCAAGTCCTGTGCGGCCCGCTTGCAAACCTCCAGATAGTTGGCACCCACACCCACAGCGGACATCGTGGCATCAGCACCATTCTCCCTCACAAAACGTTCCCAACCATCGTTGATGGTGATGATCGTGCCGTGCTGGTCCACGACGGCGATGTTCGCCATCATGGAATTGAGAACGGCACGGTTCAGAGCGTCGCTGTCGCGCAAAGCCCGCTCGACGGCGTGTTCCCCCGTCACATCCCGGAAGACCAGCACCACGCCGATGATGCGGCCCTCAAGATCACGAATGGGTGCGGCGCTGTCGGTAATGGGCCGCTCTGTGCCGTCGCGGGCGATGATGACGGTGTGGTTGGCCAGGCCGTGGATTTCACCGGTGGCCAGCACATCATCCACGGGGATGATGGCCGGCGCGCGGGTCTCCTCGTTTATGATGTGGAAGACTTCGTCCACCGGGCGGCCCAGCGCCGCAGCCTGCGTCCAGCCCGTGAGTTTTTCCGCAACGGGATTCAACCGCGTGATACGCCGCTGCTCGTCGGTGGCGAGCACGGCATCGCCAATGGAGTTCAGCGTGACCGCCAGTTTTTCCTCGCGGACGCGCAGGACTTCAGCGGCGGCTTTCAGCTCCGTCACATCGCGTGCGGTGGCAAACATGAGCCCGCCCGGCTGCGGCACGGACTTCCACGACAGCACGCGCCAGGAGCCGTCTTTGTGCTGATAACGGTTTTCAAAGTGAAGCACTTTTTCACCGGCCACGACCTGGCGCTCGACCTCGCGAAGCGTGGCTGGCCGGTCGTCGGGATGCACAAAGTCCAGGAATGGTCGCTTTAGAAACTCCCTGGCGCTCCAACCCAGCGTGTGGGTGAACGCGGGGTTAACGTGTTTGAAATAGCCGTCGGCACTGGCAATGCAGAGCATGTCCAGCGGGAGGGTGAAGAAGCGGTCGCGCTCCGCTTCCGCCTGCTGCCGCTTTTCCAAGTCACGCCGTACGATGAAGCTGGCGAGGCCGATCATGCCGAGCGAGAGGAGGCCGCCGAAGGCCACAATGATCATGGTCGTGCGAGACAGTGCCTGCGCCTCGGCCCTGAGATCTGGGAGGAGTTGATCCTCCTCGGCCTTCATTTCGACAATCAACTGGCGAATTTCACCCATCGTTTGCTGCCCCTGTCCCGCGCTGATGAGCTGAAGCGCCCCGGCCGTGTCACCGCTGCGGCGCAGTTGGATCACCTCGCTGGCATGGGTGATTTCCCCTTGAATCAACGGCTCAAGAACCGCCAGCCGTCGTTGCTGGTTGGGATTGTTCTGCGTCAATCCTTTCGCCGTCTCGAACGATTTCGGCACCGCCGCGATTCCGGCCTGATACGGCTGCAAAAATACTTCGTCGCCAGAGATGGCAAACCCGCGGTTCCCCGTTTCCACGTTGAGCAGTTCCACGAGCATCTCGTCGAGCGTGTCATTGACCCGATGGGTGTGATCAAACGAGCTAAAAGTTTCCACATTCCGTTGCTCGCTCCACCACGCGGTCCCGCCAGTGAGGAGCAGAAAAGCCAGGGCAACGGCGAAACCCGCCTGAATTTTGTGTTGTATCAGCAATTTCATGAAGACTCGGCTTTCTAGTCAGCCCGGACGGGCGTGGCGTGAATGCCGTGACGACGAAGCGCGTCCTGGCCTCCGGGACGGCACGCACCGGGCGCATGGCTTGCGCACGTGATTTTGAATTCAAATCGAATAGCATCCAGACGAACGGCACTCCAGACGCTAACCACGAGCGGGCTCAGTTCACGCAAACTTGGTCACACCGGGAAGCGGTATCGGACCGGGATCGAACTTGTCGCCGAACTGGAGATTGTCGGGGGCGAGATCCTGCTTGGAAGACATCATGGCAAGAGCCACACGTTCGGGAGCCTTGTCTTTCTTCGCTTCCTTGTCCTTGCCTTCGGGGGCGGGAGCAGGTGGCGGGGAATCGTCCTTCCAGGCGATTTTTTGACCCGTGTAGGCGGCTTCGCGGCCCATGACTGCGACGAGACTGGAGAGCATCATGCGATCTCCATTGTTGATGACCTCGCCTTTGCGGATGGCGGCAAACAGCGCGTCATGCTCGGCCTGGTGCATCTGGCGCTCGTCTTCGCGATGCCGCCAACGTTTTTCCCCCTCGATGTAGGGATACTGGCCTTTGCCGAGCACCAGCCTGCCCTTGGTGCCGCTGACCACGTCAATGACCTCCGAGTGCGTGCCACGCTGCTGGCGGGAACCGAAGTGGCAAAGCACGCCGCCATCCCATGTGTAGGTGACATTGAAGTGATCAAAGATGTTGCCGCCTTCTGCGGGAATCTGGCGGCCACCGCTGGCGATGCAAGAGACGGGCGGCGTGTCCCGCATGGCCCAGACAACCTTGTCGATGCTATGCACGGCCTGCTCGACGATGCTGTCCCCGGAGAGCCAGGAGAAGTTATACCAGTTGCGGATCTGCCACTCAGCATCGCCCATGCCAGCGGGGCGGCTGCTGGCCTCTGGCATCGGCTTGACCGGACCGGTGTGGTAGGAGGCATAAATGTCGCGGATCTCGCCGATGTCACCGCCATGGACGCGCTTGTAGGCCTCGATGCGCGAGGCGCTGTAACGCCAGCAGAAACCGGCCACCAGATTGATCTTTTTCTCCTGCGCCTTGCGCACGGCCGCCATGGCAACGTGATAACCGGCGGCATCCACGGCCATCGGCTTCTCGCAGAAGATGTGTTTGCCGGATTCCACGGCGGCGGTGAGATGCTGCGGGCGGAATCCGGGCGGCGTGGCGAGCAAAACGACATCCACATCCGTGGCGAGGAGCTTCTTGAAGGCATCCAGGCCGGTGAAGCGCATCTCTGGCTTCACATCGACACGGTCGGGGAACTGTGTGGAGAGATTTTTGATGCTGCTCTCGATCTGCGTGTCGAACGCATCCGCCACGGCGACGAGCTTCGTGTTGTAGTCCGCCGTCAGCGCCTGTGCGGCAGCGCCGGTGCCGCGTCCGCCACAGCCAATGAGGCCAATGCGCAGCGTTTCATTCGAGTCCACCTTCTGCTGCGCACGCAGCGTGGTGGCAGCAGTGAGGATGGCAGGAGCAAGGAGAGCTCCGCCGCTGGCATTGAGAAAACGGCGGCGGGAGAAAGCGGAGACGGCAGGATCGGACATGAGGACGCTGAGGTTGGGTAAAATGTGAGCTGAAATTTCGCCACGGCAGCAGCAAACCTTTCAGTCAAAGGTCAGATTGAACAAAGACGGCCGCTCAAGCGGCGGTCAGGCCTTGCGCGGAATGATATTCGTCGGCCCGGAGGCCTGCGGCGGGTGCCCGTCGCCTGGCAGTTCGCTCAGCGGCTGCGTTTCCTCACGGCTGGACTCGTCATCGGGCGCGGGTTGCAGCAGCGCCTGCACGAGGAGTTGCGTGTCTTCGAGGAAGGTGAGTCCGGCACGACGCAGAAAATCCACCTCCGACGCATGTGTGTGCAGCGTGATGAGCAGGCACTCGCCTTGAAACAGGGCCAGCACAAACACGCCCTCGTAGCCAAACCAGAAGGTTCCCACATCGCGATCTCCGCCGCTGGCGAAGTGCGCGCGCGCGTCATGCAAGGTCTGCAGCAGGCGCTCGGCGCGGAATTCTTCAAACGGCAGCAGGTTGATGAGGATTTGCCGCCGCCAGCACAGCAGCATGCCGTTCACCGAACCGGCGTGCTTCAGGCGTTCGAGGGCGGAACGAAGGGAGGGGGTGATGGATGCAGCCATAAGTTATGCCTCCATTGAGTTCGCCCGGGTGAGCAGTTCAAACATCGGCATCCGCTCGCCGATGAGCGCGCCTGCACCGGGATCCTGCGGATCGGTGCCGGCGTCGAAATAAGCGAAGTTCAGGGTGAAATCCTCCTCCTGCAGCGTTCCGCACCATGGCGCGCCCAGTTCCAGGCACTCGCCGATCTTCAGGCCGAAGTGCCGCAGACCCTGGAAGTCGGCCGCGTAGTTGTTCACGGCCTCCTGGCCGCTGTCACTGGCCACAAGGCCGTCTTTCAGGGTGAAAAGTTGCAGGGGGAGAGGTAGAACCTCGGTGGCGCTCATGGGATAATCAGATTGCTCCCTCCTTCGTCTCAAAAAACCACAGACGAGGCAAGCATAATCCACGCCGCAGCCAAAAAAGCCCGTCTGACCGTTCAATGTTCCATGTTCAAGGCTCCCTTTCTGCGCTATCGCTGCACTGCCCATGACCGCCACTGCTCCCAGCTTCAAAATCGGCAACGAGAAACTCATCAAGGTGCTGCCCAACGCCGCCAACCGCCTGCTCGGCCTGCTCAAGAAGCAGGGGCGGGCCGACAACGGTGCCCTGCGCGTCGCTGTCGTCGGTGGGGGGTGCTCAGGCTTGCAGTACAAGATGGATCTCGTCGATGGCCCTGCCAATCGCGACATCATGGTCACTTCCAGCGACGTGCGCGTCGTCATCGACCCGAAGAGCGCCCTGTTCGTCTCCGGTTCCGAGCTCGATTACAGCGACGACATGCAGAGCGGCGGCTTCAAGGTGAAAAACCCCAACGCCGTCGTCACCTGCTCCTGCGGCGAAAGTTTCTCCGCCTGATCCCAAGATGTCGAACGCCTTCGCCCTCCTCGGCCTGCCGCGTGTGGCGGCGCTCGATGCCGAAGCCTTGCAGCAGGCCTGGCTCGCCGCCAGCCGCAGCGCCCATCCCGACCAGCCCGGTGGTGATGCCACCCGCGCCGCCGAGATCAACGCCGCCCACGAAACACTGCAAACACCCGAAAAACGCCTCAAGCACCTGCTTGATCTGCATCAGGTGCCCTGGCGCACCGTGCCCATCGATGACGCGATGATGGCACTCTTCAGCGAGCTCGGCCCCGCGCTGCAAAACGTCGCTGCTTTCCTCAAACGCAGGCAGTCCGCCGCCTCCGCGCTCGCCAAAGCCCTGCTCGCCCCCGAGGAAATGCGCCTGCGTGAGCAACTCGAGACCCTCGGCACCACGCTCGATGAGGAGCGCACCACCTTGCTCGAAGCCCTCCCCGCCTTCGACGCTCGTCTCAGTTCCGGCGACACCACCGCACTCGCTGATCTCCAAATTCTCCAAGCCCGCCTCGCCTACCTCGGCAAATGGCAGACCCAGGTACGCGAAGCGTTGTTGAGCTTGATGTGAAAGCGCCAGGCCGGCGGCTTTCTGTGCTCACCGCTTCTCAAACCGCTTTCTCAGTTCGTTGAAGTAACGCCGCACTTGCTCGCGACGGGCAGGAGGCAAAGCGGATTCGTCGAGGGCGGCTTCTTCGGCCTGGATGGCATCGAGGGCGGTCTGGGTGGCACTGCGGGTGGATTGTTCAGTGCGCGTGCCGCCTTCGACGCTGCGCACGGTGCTCTGGCCTTCGTTGTTCTGCTGGGCTTGCACGACGCTTTGATTGCCGCTGTCCTGTTTCTGCGTGGGCGTGTTGTTGAGATCGGCCTTGCCAACACCGGGTTGCGGGCCTGAACCAGGCAGAGCGATGACGGGACCGTTGGGATCACCGGGGGTTTGATCGCCGGGAATGATGATCACAGGGGATTTGTCATCGGGCTTCGAAGCGCCACCGGGAACTGGAGCGAGGAGCATGGGCTGGCCATTGGAAGGTTGCCCCTGCTGTCCGGGCTGGCCTTGCTGCCCCTGCCCCATCATCATCATTTGCTGCTGGCCCTGTCCGCCCTGCGGCTGCTGTTGCATTTGATTTTGCTGTCCCTGCTGCTGCCCCATGCCGGGCGGATTGAGCATCTGCTGAGGATTTTGCGCCTGCCCGACCTGCGGAGTGCTGCCTTGTTGTCCTTGTTGACCGCTTTGTCCGGCCTGGCTCATCTGCTGCATCGCCCCGTTGCTCTCATTCTGTCCGGCGATACTGCTGCCGGAATCACGCAACTGCTGCGCAAGCTGCTGGAGTTCGTTGCGCGATTGCTCACGCAGCGCGAGATCGCGCAGTTTGTCGGCGAGCTTTTGGAATTCCTCGCCCGCGCCAGACGGTTTGCCCTGCTGCATCTGATCACCTGCGGCGAGCACGTTCTGGCCGACGGTGCGTTTGCGATCCTCCTTGTCAGACTGCTGCTGCACATCCTTGAGCGTTTCATTCATGCGCTCCTTCGCCTCAGCACCGAGCTGCGGTGATTTGAGCTGGCTGGCGAGCGTTTCGGCGGCTTTCGCGGCAGCCTTCGCGTTCTTCGCGGCCACGGAATCGCCGAGATCGGCGGTGTCGGCATGCTTGCGCAGCGCCTCGATGAGTTTCTCCGAAGCCCAGGCCTCCTTGCCGTTGCCAAGTTCATCTGCGAGCTTCTCCGCGTCGCGCGCACGGCGTTCGAGTTCGGCCAAAACAGCGCGCGCATCCTTGCCACCGGCGTTGGCAAGATCGGTGGCGGTCTTCTGCAGCTTCTGTTTCAAATCCTCGACCTTCTTCGTCTCCTCGTCCTTGAGACCCGCGAGTTTCTTCTTCTCCCAGTCGGTCTGCGCGAGTTTTTGGGCCTCTGCGGCGGCCTTGCGCGTCATTTCCTCGTTCATCACGATCACGTCTGAAGGCGGAGCGATGACGATGCTGATGAAGCTGCCGAGAATCGCCAGGAGCAGCGGCAGCGCGAGCCAGCGATCCGGTCGCAGCGGCAGATCTTTTTTCAAAGCAGGCAGCGCGTGCGGCAAAACCTCACGTTGCGAGGCGATGTGAGCACGCGCAGCATCGCCGCCTTCGTCACGCTGCTCAAACCACCATGCGGAGGCAAACGCCTCACGCCGTCCCGCCGCCTGATCCCACAGCGCGAGCGCACTGAACTGCCCAGGACGCTGCCACCAGGCGTAAACAAGAGTGCCTGCGGACCAAAGGAGCAAACCGATCCACGGCGTGAAATGCGCGCCCGCCCCGCGCAACGTGGCCAGAATCAGCAGCACAAGCACCAGCGAGGCGGGAATCAACGTCATGCGCAGCACTGCCAGCCAGCGCCGCAGCGTCACCCACACCTGCACCTTCTGCGCCACGGGGGCGAAGGCGGATTCGGCGGATGGGATGGCGTTCATGGTTTCAATACATCGTAAAACGTGGCGAAGGCCAAGTACTTTGGGTGCTACTTATTCAATCCCGGGCCTTGAGCACGCCCACCATGTCCAGTTTGCGCAGCATGCGGCCGACGACGATGAAGGAGGCGCAGGCAGCCGCCGCGACGACGAGCACGGCCATGGTGTAGGTGTACAGGCTGATTTGCAGCGGCATGCGGATCGTCTCGGTGCGGACATTTTCGATGATGAAGATCGCCAGGCCGCGTCCAAACAACAATCCAAGCGGCAGAGCGGTGATGATGAGAAGGATCAATTCTCCCAACAGCACCCCCGCAATCTCGCGCTGGGTGAAACCAACCACACGCAACGTGGCCAGATCACGGCTGCGCTCGGAAAGGGCGATGCGCGCGCTGTTATAGACGACACCGAAAGCAACGATAATAGCCAGGATGAGGTAGAGCTTGCGGATGATGCCAATGCTCTGCCCGGTGGTGTCACGAAAGGCCTGGAGCTGGTCCTGCTTCACCATGGTGATGGCCACGCGTGGTGTGTCCTTCACCTCGCGCATGAAATCGGCCCAGCGCGCCTGATCCACCGTCAGATAAGCGCCGCTGATCGTGTTCCCCTCCTGCATGAGGCGGTGAAGCGCGTCGATGTCCATGAAAGCGGAGACGCCGGCAAAATCCTCCATGAAGCCACGAATGGCGACGCTGAGCACAGCACGCCGGCCTTCGAGCGCTTCGATTTGCACGACATCGCCAATGCGTGCGCCGAGGATCTGGCCAAGCTGCGCGGACATGACGACGCCTTCTTCAGGCAGCACGATATGACGGCGTTGCGCATCCATGAGGCGGTTCAGATCCGCGTTTCGCGGCAATCCGCTGACGGCGAGCTTGCGCGAATGATGGCCAAAGCGGATGCGCGCCTGCACCGCGCGCACCGGCTCGGCACGCTGCACTCCAGGGAGCCTCTCCAAGTCGTGCAGCGAGTCCCCTGATCCTGGTTCGGAGAAAAACACGACCACATCCTGCCGCTGCACATCATTCCACTGATAAGTGAGCATGTAATCGATGCTGTCCGCCATCGATCCAGGCAGCACCATCAGCCCCGTGGCCAAAGCAATACCGAAGATGGTGAAGAGAGCCTGCACGGGCCGCCGCTCGATGTTTCTCAAGGCCATGCGCAAAGCGGGACCGCTGCCACGCGTGAGGCCGAGTCGTTCCAGCATCGAAGGTTTAAAATCCGCGGGCGGTTCTGGCCGCATGGCCTCGGCAGGTGGAAGTTTGACCGCCATCCATACGACGCTGATGACGCCGAGAATCGAAGCTCCGGCACTAACGACGAGCGCGAGGCCAACCGCGCTGTAATCCATGCGGAAGTTCAACGCCGGAAAGCGGAAGAACAGGTCGTAAACGCGCACGAGGCCGCCGCCCATCCAACGTCCCACAATGCCTCCGATCAAGGTGCCAAGAACGACGATGACGAACGCATAATTCAGATAGTGCCGTCCCACCTGCCAGGAGGAATAGCCGAGCGCCTTGAGCTGAGCGATCTGCTCCCGCTGCAAACGCACGAGACGTGCGAGCACCGCGTTCACCATGAACGCCGCCACACTGAGAAAGACGACAGGATAGGCCACGGACAGCGCATTCACCACACGCAGCTCGTCATCCAGACGCTGCGCGCTGTTGTGATCACTCCGTGTGTAGGCCCCCTGCGCGCCATAATCAGCCAGCAAGCGGTCCATTTCCTCCATCACCGGACCCGCCTGCGTTCCTGGCGCGAGATCGACGCAGATGTCGTTGAACGCGCCATCAAGGTTGTAGGGCACGGCGATGGCACGGTAGTTCATCCAGAACACGCCATAACGTTTGTTGTCCGGCAAGGACTGGCCGGGACGCGCCTCAAAAACGAACTCGGGCGAAAGACCAATGCCGCAAACGATGAGCGTGTCGCGACGACCATTGATGACGGCAACAATACTGTCGCCAATTTGCAGCTTGTTGGCGAGCGCGAAGGATTCGCTCACCACCGTGTGCCGTCGTTCATCAGGCAACGGCAGCCGTCCCAAGCGGACGAACACCTTGTTCAGTGTCTGCGGCCGGTCCTCCGGCAACGAAACCAGATGCGCCGACGCCGGCTCGGTCATGCCCGCGAGATCGAGTGTGGCATCGACAACGACGCGCGCCTCGATGGCGGTCACCCCTGGAATGACCGCGATGCGATCAGCCAGCGACAATGGCGCACGTTTCAGCGAGGCAAAGACATCCGCCAGCCGGTAGCGCTGGTAATAGGCGTCACGCGTGCCCTCCAGCGTCAGGATGATGCTGCGCGTCATGATCATCATCGCCAGTCCGCAAGCCATGACGAGGCTTACCGCCACGATCTGGCCCTTCATGCGACCGAGGTCGCGGAAGAGCTTCAAATCGAGCGGTGTGAGCATGAACGTGAGAGCTGGAATTTAATCCCGCGCCTTGAGCACCCCCACCATGTCCAGCTTGCGCAGCATGAGGCTGACGAGAGTGAACGAGGCACAGGTGGCCGCTAAAACAACGAGCACGGAGCCGGCATAGGTGCTGGGATTGATGTGCGTTGGCAGCCGGACCGTCTCCGTGCTGACCGCCGCGATGACATATCTGGCCACCCCATGCCCGAACAGCAGCCCTGTCGGCAGGGCGACCAGCACCAGCAGCGAGAGTTCCCCCAACAGCACACCGATGATTTCGAGCTGCGTCATCCCAATGACGCGCAGCGTGGCCAGATCACGTCCGCGTTCGGAGAGGGCGATGCGGGCGCTGTTGTAAACAACACCGAAGGCAACAATGACCGCCATCCAAAGAAACAACTGGCGGAGAAGGCCGATGCTCTGGCCGGTGGAGGCGCGGAACGCCTGCAACTGGTCATGCTTTACGCTGGCAAAATCGACCTTGGGCTGGCTTTTGACCTCGCTCATGAAGTCCTCCCAGCGGCTTTCATCGACGCTGGCAAACGCACCGGTCATTGTGTCGCTTTCCCGCAGGTGGCGTTGGACCGCGCCGATGTCCATGTAGACCGCAAGACCGTAAAAATCCGACATAAAGCCACGCACCCCGACCTCCCGCATCTCGCAGTGGCCCTCCAGTGCCTGCACGTAGATTTTGTCCCCCATTTTGGCCCCAAGCACCTCCCCCAGTTTCCGCGAAATCACCACCCCCTCCTGCGGCAACACGATGGGCCGCCCCAGGACGTCCCTGGGCTGGATGAGACGGCTGTTCCCGCTGATCCCCAGAATGTAAACCATGCGTTCATGATGGCCGTTGCTCACCCGTGCGAGGAACCCGCGGTAAGGCTCGATCAGAATGACGCCAGGGAGATGACTGAGATTGTACTGTGCCCTGCTGGTGGACGTCTCCCTCATGTGGATCATCACATTTTGCCGGAGATGATCATTCCATTGATAGGTCAGGAGATAGTCCACGCTGTCCGCCAAACCACCCGGCAGCACCAGCAGCCCCGTGGCCAGCGCCAGGCCGACAACGGTGAAGCCAGCCTGCGTCGGACGGCGTTCGATATTCCGCAGAGCCATTCGGAACACCAGGCTGGTGCCGCGCGTGAGGCCGAGACGCTCCAGCAGCGAGGGCTTGAAATCCGCCGGCGGCTCGGGCCGCATGGCCTCCGCCGGCGAGAGCCTGACCGCCATCCATACCGCTCCCGCCACCCCCAGCACAGCAGCAATCACACTGACAGCCAGCGCCACCACGAGGGCACCCCGATCCACTTGAAAGCTCAGTTCAGGAAAGTGAAACAGGAGCGTGTAAACCTGCAGCATGTGCCCGCCAAGATACCAGCCGGCAATGATGCCGATCACGCCGCCAATGGCCACGATGACCAGCGCATAGTTCAAATAGTGCCATCCTACCTGGGCCGAGGAGTAGCCCAGAGCCTTCAACTGGGCGATCTGCTCGCGTTGCAAACGAACCAGGCGCATCAAAACCGAGTTCACCATAAAAGCCGCCACGCAGAGAAACACGATGGGATAAGCCACGGAAAGAGCCTCAACGATGCGCAGTTCATCAGTCAGGCGCTTCGAGCTGGAATGGTCTTTCCGCGCGTAGGCACCGTAGGCACCGTAAGGCAGCAACAAACTGTCAACCTCCTCAATGACTTGTTTCGGCGGCGTTCCCGGTGACAAGTCCATGCAGAAATCATTGAACGCACCGTCAAGGTCGTGAGCGGCGGCAATCGCCTGGTAGCGCATCCAGAAAACGCCATAATGCCGGTTGTCCGGCAAGGTCTGGCCGGGCGGCGCCTCAAACACGAACTCAGGTGACAGACCGATGCCGCAGATGTCGAGATGATCACGATGACCGTTGATGATGGCGGTGAGCCTGTCGCCGATGTGCAGACCATGCGCCTGCGCGAAAGCCTCGCTCACCACCGCCCCCCTTTGCTCGTCGATTCGCGGCAACCGCCCCCGACGCAGAAAGATATGATTGAGGTTCTGCTGGCGGCCATCCGGCAAGGAAACCAGGCGGGCTTTGACCGGCTCCTGCACCCCGGCCATGTCCAGCACGGCGCCTTCCACGACCCTGAGATCCACGGCCGCCACGCCCGGGATGTTGCTCAGCCGTTCCCTCATGGATAGCGGGGCGCTCTTGATGCCACCGAACACATCCGGCATACGGAACTGTTGATAATAGGCGTCACGCGTGCTCTCCAGGCTCAGAATGATGCTCTGCGACACGACCATCATCGCCACACCACAAGCCATGACCAGGCTCGCAGTGATGATCTGCCCCTTCATTCCGCCTATGTCGCGAAGGAGTTTACGATCAAGTGTGGAAATCATTACAGGACGGATTCACAGAAGCGGATTATAGACACAAACCCACAGGCCAGGATATGAGTGGAGCACCATGCCCTGCAGCACACTATTTCCGAGCCGGTTTCTTGACAAGCCGCACGGTGTGGAAGTAAGCAACTCAAAATATATTCATGCCCGTATCTCCCGCCTTCGAACCCATCGCCATCATTGGAATCGGATGCCGCCTGCCTGGAGGAGCGAACAATGCCGAATCCTACTGGAAGATGCTGCTGGATGGCGTGGACGCCATCCGTGAGGTGCCGCAGTCCCGCTGGGACAGCCGGTTTTTCTATGATCCGGAACAGGGCAAGCCGGGAAAAACCTATTCCAAATGGGCGGGCCTGATCGATGAGATCGACACGTTTGACCCGGCCTTTTTCGGCATCACGCAGCGTGAAGCCCCCTTCATCGACCCGCAGCAGCGCCTGCTGCTGGAGGCAACGTGGGAAGCGCTGCTGGACGCCGGGCAGCAGGTGGACATCGCCAAAGGCGAGGACACCGGCGTCTTCGTGGGCATCTCCACGCATGATTACAGCGACATCCAGCTCATGGATTCGGGACGCGCAGTGGCCGACGCCTATTCCGCCACCGGCAGTGCCTCAAGCATTGCGGCGAACCGCATCTCCTATGCACTCAATTTCCAGGGCCCCAGCATGGCGGTGGACACGGCCTGCTCCTCATCCATGGTCGCCGTTCATCTGGCCTGCAAGGCGCTGTGGAACAAAGAATGCCATCGGGCGATCGCCGCCGGGGTAAACTGCATCATCAGCGCTTATCCTTTCGTCGCCTTCTCCAGCATGAGCATGCTGTCCCCTGATGGCCGCTGCAAAGCCTTCGACGCCAGCGCCGACGGCTTTGTCCGTGGCGAAGGCGTGGGCGCGGTGTGCCTGAAGCCACTTTCCGCGGCCTTGGCGGACGGCGATTCGATCTATGCGGTGATTCGCAGCACCGCCGTGAATCAAGACGGGCGAACCTCCGGTATGACCGTGCCAAGCCGCGGCTCCCAGCAGGAACTCGTGGCCGAAGCATGCAGGCTGGCCGGAGTCTCGCCCCATGAGATTCAATACGTGGAGGCCCATGGCACCGGCACCACCATCGGAGACCTCATTGAAGGCAGCGCCCTTGGCACCATTCTCGGAGTCGGGCGGAAACCCGGTGAAGACTGCCTCGTGGGTTCGGTGAAAACGAACATCGGACACCTAGAGGCCGGTTCGGGCATTGCGGGCCTCATCAAACTGGCTCTCTGCCTCAAACACGGCGTGATTCCGCCCAATCTCCATTTCAAGAATCCGAATCCCTCCCTCAATTTTGAACGGCTGCGCCTGAAAGTTCCGCTGACGGCCACACCGTTGAAAAAAGACGCGGAACACCGCCTGCTGGCGTGCATCAACTCATTCGGTTTCGGCGGTACAAACGCCCATGCCGTGCTGGAGGCCGCGCCCGAACCAGACATGGAACGGCCGTACGTCATCCCCTCTGACGGGCCTGAACTGCTGCTGCCCCTGTCCGCACGTGGAAGCGATGCGGCATTGACCGCCGTGGCGCGGTCTTTCCAGTCCTATCTTGAGTCTGCGGACAAATCCCTCCATTTGAATGCCATCTGCGCCGCCGCCAGCCGCAGACGCACACATCATGAGCTGCGTCTTGCCGTCATAGGACGCACGCGCTCGGAGATGGCCGAATCGCTGGCCGCATTTTTGCGTGGAGAAGCTGATCCGGGACTCCATTCAGGGCAACCGGTGAAAAACGCCCGCCTCGTCTTTGTCTTCAGCGGCCAGGGCCCCCAGTGGTGGGCCATGGGGCGTGAGTTGCTGGCAAACGAGCCCGTGTTCCGGCAGACCATTCAGGCCTGCCATGATGAATTGATCAAGCTCGGCGGCTGGTCCCTTCTGGATGAACTGCAGCGTGGTGAAAACGAAACCCGGCTTGATGAAACTCAGATAGCCCAGATAGCGCTCTTCTCCCTTCAGGTGGCTTTGGCAGCACTTTGGAAATCCTGGGGGGTCTCTCCTTATGCCGTCGTCGGCCATAGCATGGGAGAAGTCGCCGCCGCTCATGCGTGTGGCGCGCTGGATCTTCCCACCGCCATGCGTGTGATTTATCACCGCGGGCGTTGCATGGAGCAGACTCCGCTGCGGGGGAAAATGATCGCCGCAGCCCTGACGCGAGAGGATGCCGAGGAGCGAATCTCCCGCTATGGCGGCCGGGTCTCCCTGGCCGCCGTCAACGGCCCGCAGATGGTTTCCATTTCTGGCGATGCCGACGCCGTGGATGAAATCTTCCACGACCTGGAGAGCAAAGCGTCCTACGTACGACGGGTTCCGGTCAATTACGCCTTCCACAGTGCCCACATGGACCCCGTTCAGGGTGAACTGGCCGCCGCCTTGGAAGGCTTGAAACCACAGGCTGGAAATGTGAAGATCTATTCCAGCGTCACGGGTCAGTTGGCCGAAGGCACGGACTATGACGCAGACTACTGGTGGCGCAATGTGCGGCAGAGCGTGCTCTTCGCTCCTGCCATCGAGTCCTTGATCGCGGCAGGACACACTCACTTTTTGGAAATCAGCCCGCATCCGGTGCTTTCCAATTCCATCACCGAATGTCTCACAAGCGCCGACACCAGCGGACTGGTGCTGCCTTCGTTGCGGCGTCAAAAGCCGGAACGCGCCACAATGCTCGGCTCACTGGCAGAACTGCATGTCCATGGGCATGAAGTGGCCTGGTCAGCCCAGTATCCTCAGGTCAGCAAGGACGTCCGCCTGCCCGACTATCCCTGGCAGAAAGACCGTTACTGGCATGAGCCGGCTTTTTCGCTGCGCCTGCGTGCAAACCCGCCGTTGAATCCGCTCATCAAGCTGTCGTTGCAGAGCATTCACCCGACGTGGGAAACGCCCTTGAGAAAGAATGTGCTGACCTGGCTGAGGGATCACCGCGTAGGCCAGCACATCATCTTCCCAGGAGCGGGTTATGTGGAGATGGCGCTGGCGGCCGCACGGGAGTTGCACAAGAACACGCCCGTGGTGATCGAGGAACTCGAAATTCACCGCGGTTGCATTCTTCCGGCAGGTGACGAGGCCCCCATCATCCAGATCGCCTGCCTGCCCGCTGAGAACAGCTTCGTCATCCAAAGCACACTCACCGAAGACACTCCAAGCTGGACTCAGCATGTGACTGGCAGACTGCGTCCGGAACCGGAACGTGCCCCTCCCGGATGTTTCGATCTCGACGACATCAAACGCCGCTGCCCTCACGAACTGGATGGGGGGCCGTTTTATCAATCAGCCGCCAGTGCTGATCTGCACTACGGCCCGCATTTTCAGGGAATGACCCATGTCTGGGCCGGCAGCGATGAAGCCTTGGGCCGCATCGAAGTTCCAACCTCGGTGGTGGCTGAAATGGACCGTTATGAGATCCATCCCGCACTGCTGGACGCCTGCATCCACCCCACCATCGCCATCCCGGCAGACGGCCTCTACCTGCCGGCGCGCATGGAGCGCATCCGCTGCTATTCCAAGCCCGGATCCAAGGTCTGGGCCTATGTGCGGAAGACCCGGGCCATTGAGAAGAAGATCATCGTCGTTGACCTGTTTATTCTGGATGATGCAGGCCAGGTGCTGTTGGAAATCACCGGCTTCCTCTGCAAATACACAGCCATGAGCAGCGCTCCGGGTTCGGGAGCGGAGGCGGACTGGCTGTACCAGCCGCAATGGCATCTCAAGCCGCTGGCAGCCTGCACACAAGCCCGCAGCCTTGCGGATTACCTGCCGGACAACATCACGCTGGCCGCGCAACTGCGGCAAAACGCGGCCCGGTTCAGCGCCGGACTCGGCATGAACCAGCGCTATCAGGAGTGGGAACCACGCCTCAACCAGCTCAGCCAAGGCTACATTCTCGCCACCTTCAAACAGCTCGGCTGGCGGCCCAAACTTCAAGAGACAGTCACGCTCAAGACCTTGATGAAGCGCCTCAAGGTGCTGCCTGCTCATGAACGCTTGCTGCGACGGCTGCTAACCCTGCTCGAAAAAGAAGGACTGCTCACACCTGCTTCCGCCGCCGAAGAACCAGCGTGGACAGTGACGGTCAAGCCTGCCGCCATCCACTGCGACAAGCTCTGGCGGGAAATCGTGTTTCATTTCCCCAGCTTCCACCCGGAACTCATCTTGCTGGACCGCTGCGCCAGCAGTCTGGCCGATCTGTTGCGCGGCGAGCGTGATCCGGCTCAAGCGCTCTCGGTGAACATGCTGGAGCACTTCCAGGCCGGTTCGGTCTTCACCCGTGTCTATAATCACCTCATCGGTGAGGCGATGGCTGCGGCTCTTGCCCGTCTTCCCGAGGGAAGACCCGTGCGCATTCTCGAAATCGGTGCCGGCACTGGCGGAGTGACCGCCAGCGTGCTGCCCCGCCTGCCACGTGAGAATGTGAGCTATCGTTACACCGATGTGACGGACCGTTTCTTCGATCAGGCCGCGCAAAAGTTTGGTGATCATCCCTTCGTCCAATATCAGGTGCTCGATCTCGACCTGCCGCCTGATGAACAAAGCTTGGCGGAAGATCGCTTCGACATCATCCTCCTTTCAAATGCCCTCTCGCTGACCACCGATGTGCAGAAATCGCTGCGGCATGCGCGGCAGTTGCTCGCTTCTGGCGGACTGCTGGTACTGTTGGAAACAGAACGTCCCTCCGCATGGCATGATCTGGTGCTCGGCATGAACGAACGCTGGTGGTCTTTCCAAGACACCGCCCTGCGTGCCAATCATCCGCTGCTGAAATCGGCCGACTGGCAGAAACTGCTCGCCGCGGCAGATTTTGCCAACATTGAAGCCATCACGGATTCCGACAACACGAGCCAGACAGGTCAGGTCGTGCTGCTCGCCCAAGGTCCCGAACAGCCGCAAACGGTTCCACAAGCTGCGGCGCAGGATCAAGCTGAAGCCGGAAGCTGGCTCATCTTTGCCGACAAACAGGGCGTGGCACAGAAGCTCGCCGATGCGTTGCGCCAGCGCGGGGAAACTTGCCTGCTGGTGAAGGCGGCGGAAGCCTTCCAACGTGTTTCTGCGGATGAAGTGCTGCTGCGTCCATCCGTCTTGGAGGATTTCACCCAGTTGCTCGCGCCTGAGCACCGCGCCACGCCGCTGCGCGGTGTTGTTCATCTCTGGAGCCTGGATGCACCTGCTGGATGGGACTTTTCGACCGCCGCACTCGTCGAGGCACAGACATTGGTCTGCCACAGCTCGCTGCACCTGATGCAGGCCTTGAATACCGCCGGTCTTCCCGCCTGGCCAGGCCTGTGCTTCGTCACCCGTGGCGCTCAGCCGGTCGGCATGAAGCTGGAAGGCCTTTCACTGACGCAGTCGCCATTGCATGGCATGGTTCGCGTCATCATGAGCGAGCATGCGGAAGCGCGCTGCCGCTCGATCGATCTCGATCCCTCGCCGGGTGCTCGCGACACCGAGGTTCTCGTGAACGAGCTGTTGTACGCCGATGCTGAAGACGAAATCGCCTGGCGTGGCGAAGCCCGCCACGCGCTGCGTCTCGTCCACGGTTCGCTGGACAACCTGGCTCTATCCTCACAGGCGTCGCTCAATCCCGATCAAGGTTTCCGCCTGGAATCCGCCAAGCCCGGCTCGCTCGACAAGCTGGTGTTCCGCGCCAAACCACGCCGCGCCCCCGGCCCCGGTGAAGTTGAAATCGAAGTGTGTGCCGCCGCGCTGAATTTCCGCGATGTGATGAAGGCGCTCGGCATCTATCCCGCCGAGGCGGAGGATGCCATGCTGCTCGGTGATGAGTGCGCCGGGCACATCGTGCGCGTCGGTGAAGGTGTGACCGAGTTCAAAGCAGGCGACGAGGTGATGGCGCTCGCCGCCGGTTGTTTCGGCACTTACGTCACCACCGTGACCCATGCGGTGCTGCTCAAGCCGCCCCATCTGACGATGGAGGAGGCGGCCACCATGATGGTCACCTACCTCACCGCTTCCTATGCGCTGCAGCATCAAGGCCGCATGGTCAAAGGCGAGCGCGTTTTGATTCATGCCGGCACCGGCGGTGTCGGTCAGGCTGCCGTGCGTTTGTCCCAGGCCGTGGGCGCTGAAATCTTCGCCACGGCGGGAAGCGCCGAAAAACGCGCCTTCCTCAAAAAAATCGGCGTGCAGCAGGTGCTCGACTCACGCACGCTTTCCTTCGGTGAGGAAATCATGCAGATCACCCACGGCGAAGGCGTCGATCTGGTGCTCAACTCCCTCGCGGGCGAGGCGATCCATCAAAGCCTTTCCGTCCTGCGCCAGTACGGGCGTTTTCTCGAAATCGGCAAACGCGACATCTATGGCAACACCAAGGTGGGCCTCTTTCCGTTCCGCAAAAACCTCTCGTATCACGCGATCGATCTCGGTCACGCGCTCGACCCGAAGAATGCGAAGCCGTTGATGCGCAATTTGAGGCAGCTCATTGCCACGAAAAAGCTGCCCCCCCTGCCCTACCGCACCTTTGCGCTCTCCGACGCTGTGCGTGCGTTCCGTTACATCACCCAGGCACGCCAGATCGGCAAGGTGGTGCTGACGGTTCAAGACGCTCGTGTCGATCTCACGGAGACAGCGCCCTCCTCCGACATCCAGCTTGATCCGGCGGCCACCTACCTCGTAGCCGGCGGCCTCGGTGGTTTCGGCCTGGCCATGTCGCAATGGCTGGTGGAAAAAGGCGCGCGGCATCTGGTGCTCAGCAGCCGCAGTGGCATCTCCACCGATGAGGCACGCGACGGTGTGGCCGCCATGCAGGCCGCAGGCGCGACAGTCACCGTGATGAAATCCAATGTCAGTGATCCCGCAAGCGTGACGGCCCTGCTGCAGGAGATCAAGGCATCACAACCGCCGCTGCGTGGCGTCTTCCACGTGGCGATGGTGCTGGATGACGGTCTCATCCCTCAGCTCAACGTGGAACGGTTCCAAAAAGTCACCACCCCCAAGATCAACGGTGCCTGGAACCTGCATTTGCAGACCCAGGACATGCCGCTCGATCACTTCGTGATGTTCTCCTCGGTTGCCTCGCTTATCGGCAGTCCTGCACAGGCCAATTACGCCGCCGCCAACGCTTTCCTCGACGCTTTGGCGAATCATCGTCGTCTGCAAGGCCTGCCAGCTTTGACGATCAACTGGGGTGTCATGGCCGGAGTCGGTTACGTGGCACGTCACAAAAAGCTGGAGGAACACTTTGAACGCATCGGCTGGTCAGGTCTGACGCCCGCGCAAACACTGCCCATCCTTGGCCGCTTGCT
This sequence comes from Prosthecobacter sp., assembly GCF_034366625.1. NCBI lineage: Bacteria > Pseudomonadati > Verrucomicrobiota > Verrucomicrobiia > Verrucomicrobiales > Verrucomicrobiaceae > Prosthecobacter > Prosthecobacter sp. The sequence continues at coordinate 17,763 of NZ_JAXMIH010000009.1, read as the reverse complement.
GCAACAGCCTGCGATCAGCCAGATGATGGTCTCCCGCATCGACTGGACCAAATGGGCCGCTGTCTCCCCACGCCTGATCACGACGCCACGCTATGCGCTGCTCACGACCGAGAATGCGTTGAAACAACACAAATCGGAAGGAGCCGACTGGCTGCGTGAGAGCGTGCTCAAAGCATCTGCGGCAGAGCAGATCGGCATTCTGGAAACCTTCCTGTGCGGGCAGGTGGCCAAGGTGCTCCGCACCTCTCCCAACAAAATCGACACCAAACGTCCGCTGAATGACATCGGCATCGACTCGCTCATGGCCGTCGAGCTCATCCATCAGATCGAAAGCCAGATCGGCATTGCCATCCCGACAGGACAGTTGATGGGAGGAGCACCGACCATCCAAAAGCTCGCTGAAATCGTGCTCAACAACCTGACAGGCGGCAAAGTGGAACCCGCGCCCGCACCACCACAGAAAACTGCGGCAGACACGACCGCCGCAGCCACTGACAGCTTCGTCAAGGATGCCGACCTGGCGGGCGCGCACATTCCGTTTGCAGCCGGAATCGTTGAAACCGCGCAGATCAAGCAACCGAGCAACATCTTCCTCACCGGGGCGTCGGATTTCCTGGGTGCCTACCTGTTAAAAGAACTGCTCCTGCAAACGCATGCGCACATTCACTGCCTGATCAAAGCCAATGACGAATCTTCCGCCATGCGGCTGATCGAGGACCATCTGACCCGCCATGAATGCTGGGAGGATTCCTTCCGTTCCCGCATCTTTCCGGTGCCGGGGGATCTCGGCCAACCGTTGTTCGGTCTCGACCAGACTGTCTTCGACCATCTGGCCTCCATCGTGGATGTGATCTATCACGCGACGGCTCACATCAACCACATCGCCCCCTATGAGCAGCTCAAGGCGGTCAATGTGAACGGCACCCTCGAGATCATTCGTCTGGCCGCCCAAAGCAGGCTCAAGCCCGTCCACTGCCTCTCCAGCGTCAGCGTCCTTGGGGCAAGATGTTCCTCGGATGATCAGCACCCGCTTGAAGATGAACCGCTCACGGCCCATGAAAAGCTGACGGTCGGCTACTGTCAGAGCCGCTGGGTTTCAGAGCAGTTGTTCCTGCAGGCGCGCGAGCGCGGTCTGCCGGTGAACATCTATCGCCCCGGACTGCTCACCGGAGACGCACGGACCGGCATCTGCCCGCCGGATGACATCGTGTGGCTCTTCCTCAAGGCCTGCATCGAAATCGGTTTGGGACCGGATGCCACTTACAACAGCCTCCTGACCCCCGTCGATTACACCGCCGCCGCCATGTTGCGTCTGTCACAGAAGATCACTGGTCCCGGACGCAACTTCCACCTCGTCAACCCCGCCTCACCTAGCTTTGGCAGCCTGTTGCGGCTGGCGGTGGCCAACAACTACCCCATTCACATCGTGGGTGAAAGCGAATGGGAGGCCGCGCTGACCGATGGCAGACTCAAGCTCAAGCAAAACCCGCTCGCGGCCCACCTGCTGTTCATCCCGCGTCAGATCTTGTCGCATCTCGTTGAAGAGAAGTCGGCGGAATTCTGTCGCAACACGCTCCAAGGACTTCAGGGCACCGGGGTGAGTTGTCCGCCCATCGACCATGACAGGATGCATCTCTACCTCGACTTCTTCGTCCGGACCGGCTTCCTGCCGCCACCAGCTCACAAGTCTTGATCCGCATCCCGCTCGCCGGCGGTCGCGCTGGCCAACGTGTCCAGCAGACTGCTCCCGCCTCCCGCCGCGCGCACCACGCCAAACGTTTGCTGGACGCCGGCACGGTAATGGGAGGATTCACGCATCAGCGTCTCATGCACTTCGGCGAGACGGTCGTGGGGAATGTTGGGGTAGATGTGGTGGATGAGATGCAGGTCGTTCCCATAAGCCAGCAGTGCCCAGCGGGTGAACACGTCCACATGCATGATGCGCGTGTTGTCCATCTCGCCTGTTCCTGCGTTGGCATGCTGGTAAATCTCCCGCAGCAGCATGAGGTAGGGAAACACATAGAGCAGCGGCAGAACCCATAGAATCAAAAACCCCAGGATGACTCCGCCCCCCTGCTGCTCCGCCAGCGCGCCCAGCACCAGAGCTAGCAGCGTGCAAAAGCTCAGCCTCAGCAGCGCGGCGGATTTCAAAGAACCGGCAAAACTTCCCCCGCTTGAAAACGCCGCGGCAGGCAGCAGCGCCCACCCAATCACCGCCAGTAGGTACAGACCGCTCACCACGCCCCATGAGGAAACCCCGCGCCAGACAGACACCAGCGTCACGACACTGATGACGATGAAATAACCGGCCCCGAGCAGGCCTGGCCGCCAGCGGGATGAGCCATGGCCGGCGGAAGCGCCTCGGTTTTCCAGAGCCAGCACCAGAAAGAGATCCAGCAGGTTCCTCAGCACAAACGGCGGCCAGAAAAACTTCAGGTAATAGCACGCCACAAACCGTTCCTTGGTCATGGGAAACCTCGCCCAGATGCGCTCCAACTTGCCGCCCGAGAGGTTCGGATCATGCACTGGATCATTCGGATGCAGGTGATGTCCGAGATGCCGTTCGCGATACATGGTGAGCGTGGAAAACAACGGGTAAAAAATCAGCAGGTTCGCCAGCCAGTCGTTCCATGCCCGGTTCGAATGCAGCATGCCATGGGAGGCCTCATGCCCCATCAATGCGATCCGATGCTGGAGGCAGCCCATCAAAAAAACCGCCAGCAGCACCACCGGCACCTCCCAGGCCCAGTGCAGCCCCCCCGCAGAACGCACCGAATGAAACCAGACCACGCCACCGGCCACCAGCGCGACGCAGGCGTAGTCCCGCAGCAGAAAGGCACAGCTTCGCCACGGACGGAGCCGCGCCCACGCACGCAGTCGCGGCGAGTCGAGCAGTTGGGTGGATGGAAGCCCCGTGGTATTCATGGATGGCCTGGGCTGCCTGTCTGCGTTGACCGGACCTTCGCTGACCACACCGAATCACACCGGACCCGCCGTCTCCGACGCACCTCGCATGCTTCAAGGTTTCTGGGGAAACGTCCGGCCATAGGGTGGAAAACATGATGATAAATCCGCCCGCTTCAATTGCTGCTTCTGATCCTTTCTTGCCAATTGGAACGCCAGGTGCGACACCACTCCGGCATGAACGAGATCACCCGCCGTAAAAACTTCATCCCCGTCACGGATGAGCTGATCTCGTACCTCGACCAGTTCGGCCGCTGCTACTCCCTGCCCACCACGTATGACGAGCTGCTCGGCTTCGCCGAAAGCTACCCGCACTCCGACAAGGACGGCAACGCCACCTACTGGAGCAGTGTGCTCTACCCTCGTGAGCTCCAGCAGGAGCTCTACCCCAAGCTCACCAGCATCTACTCCCAGCTCCGCACCGGAGACTTCCACGCCGTGCCCCACCTCTTCGTCGAGCGCGTCGATTACTGCGAATTCGGCAACTCCCGTCCCTTCCGTGTCCGCGTCGTCAATCAATACAACGACAACTACGACCACTTCTACGTCAAGACCGCCGACGCCTCCCGCGTTTACGGCCTCGAATTGGAGCACCTGCTCTCCCCCAACCGCATCAACTACCTCATGCACCGCGGCGGCACACTCGTCGAGGAGCACATCGCCGGCGTTCCCGGTGACGCCTTCATCCGCGACTACCTCCACCGCCCCGACCTCAACCGCGTCCGCCTCGCCAAGGAGTTCGTCAAATTCTCCGAGCGCTGCTTCATCCGCCTGCTCGGTGACATGCGCAGCTACAACTACGTCATCGACATGACCCCCGACTTCGAGGAGGTGCAGTACCGCGTCCGCGCCATCGACTTCGACCAGCAGAGCTACGAGGGGCGCAAGAGCCTCTACCTCCCGCAGTTCTTCAAAGAGAACAACCCCGTCGTCCAGCTCTGCTCCGCCTGCCTGAACTTCCCCACCATGCGGCAGTACCAGGAGGAGGAGCGCAACCTCATCTCCCGCCGCTACCTCTCCGAGCACACCCGCATCATGGCCCTGCTGCGCTGCATGAAAAACAACGCCGTCGAGCCCTTCGAAAAGGTCATCCAGCTCCGCGCCGAGATGGGCCAGTACCACAACACCCACCTCTTCGACACCTGCGCCTCCATGGGCGAGATCGTCGAGCGCAACCTCGACATCATGCTCGGCCGGCATCTGGAGTGACCTTCTCCTCGATCCGCTCTCCCCTTCGCACTTCGCACAAAAGCATCCATGATCACTCCACCGACTCTCGTTCCAGCCATAGAGGGCTTTTCAGTCTTCATGCTTGTCGAGAGGCCCAAGTTGATCATATCCTCGTTTCATGACCTGTATCCGATGTATCAATCCCGCCGCCTGCCTTCTGCTGATTTTGTGCGTGGTGACTCCAGCGGGTACCGCATCGGCTAAAAACTCCCAGATGGCGCGGGAGCTGGCACCTCGCCTGAAGCCGCTGGGCCTGACAGAAAAAGCGGAGCCACAATGGTTGGCCCAGATCGTGCGTGGCCAGATCATCCCGATTCTCAGCGCCATGCAAAGCAGCACCCAGACCGGTGGCCCGGACGGTCGCAGCTTGGTGGACACGGCTTTTGAATTTCAGCCAACTGTGGGTGACGTGCAAAAGATGACCGTGCTGGGTAATTTGGTGCAGATGTGGCAGGAAGCTCGGGCGCTGGGTTGTTTCAACGCGGAGCACCAGTTCTCGGGTGCGATCACCAAGGGGCCTGATGCAGGCGCCCAGGTGGTCTTTGAATATATCGTGCCGCTGGAACACGCCCCCAAGTTCTCGCGCGATCTGTCCAATGTGCGGCTGGTCCCGCCCGCTAAAAGTCGCGAGAAGGGCGGAGCCAATGCTGAGCGTGACCTGGCTTTTGGCAAGCAACTCCTCGCCGTGGAGCGTGAGGTCGTTGGCATGATCGCGCTGCGCAAGATCGAAAACGGACCCCCGCCGAAAAAGCCGGAACCCACCAACAACCTGGGACAGACGAAAGAGGAGCAGTTGCGGCTGTTCGAGGCGGAAATGACGCTCGCAGGCGATGCGGCGCTCAAGACCCCGTCCATTCGGCTCGGCGGCCGGCTCACCGAGCAACCCATGAAACGCAATGGCTATCAATGGATCTACACCGCCGAGCTCACGAACCTCTCACCTCATCCTACGGAAGTCGCCGTGGAATGGTGGCTGATCGGCGACACCGAGATCAAACACCTCAATTACTTGATGGCCGAAGGTGAGGAGACGTTGAAGTTGCGCTCCGCCGGCATCGAGCGGCTGGAGTTCAAGACCAAGTCCAAGAGCCATTATGACGGTCGGGCCGATGATCTGGACGGCCTGGCGGCCAAGGACCCCATGCGCGGGAAAACAGAGCCAAAATATCGAGGAATCGTGATCCGGGTCATTCATGGCAAGGATAAAAAGACGGTGGCCACCTGGACCTCAGATGCCACCATGGCACGCTCACTGTCCGACGAACCCGGGGAGCAGTACGATCTCGACCGCCTGCCAAGGCTCTACGAAAGCGCCTCGAAGTAATATCGATGAGAGTGTCTTCTGATGGTCTCGCGAAGAACCGAAAGCCCCTCATTTCCACGCCTTCGCCATCGCTACAAAGATCGCGTCTGCAATCGCTCCCATGCCCTTGTCCCCCGGATGACGCGCCACGCCTTCGTGCTCAAACTTCCGTTCGGATCGCGCATAGTTCGCCTCATCCTTGCCCAAGGTGCCAATGTCCACAAACACGCCTCCCGTTGCCTCGCACGCCTCTTTCAGAATCGCGTCCTTCGTCGCATCCGCCCAAAAGCAGCTCCGTACATACAGCGTGGCTTGGCCGTCACGCTTCAGCAGTGTCAGCAGTTTCACCATCGCCTCCTTGAACTGCGTCTTCGCTTCTGCCGTCTTCAGCCCCGGCACATTCTCGCCGATCGCCACGATCACCGTGTCAGCCTTAAAGGCCACTTCGGTCGTTAGCTTCGCCGCTGCATCGACAGTCGCGTAGCTCCGTTCCAGATCCGCCACGTTCGCCACAAGGAACTCCGGCTTCACGCCGCGTTTCTTCGCCACGGCATCCACCACGAGATGCACATAATCCTTGGCCTCCGCACTCGCCGCCATGCCCCAGTTCCCCGTCCACGCCACCTTCGCCGACGGCCCATGCCGCGTGATGCTGTTGCCAATAAACAGCAGCCGCTCGCCTTTTCCGACCTGAGCATGGCTCAGACCGGTGGAAGACAGCACGGCAGCGATCAGGAGGGAGAAACGGCGGAGATTCATCAGGAAGAATGGATATAACCACACCGATGAACGCAGCATGCCCCGCGATACTAGCTTTTTGTCAGATATAAAGATGCTGACAAACTCACTGATTTGCTCATGATTCATCTATCAGTTCAAAATGAAAACCACCATCGACCCATATTGGCTCTCAGAATTTCGGCAGCGGATGTCGGATTTCTCCCCGACAGATCATGAAGATGCTCTCGCTGTCTCGATCAAGCTGAAAGTCGAGTCTGGGTGCTTCTGTAAAAGCTGTTGCCCAGAAGGACATCGCGAGATGTCGAAATATCTACACTGGCCTCCCGAAGCTCTAAAGGGAGTCAAAGTCGTCGAGCATGAAAGTGGGCCGGAAATTCTCACATACATGAGTCTTGCTGGAGGAGTATTCTCGTTCGCGGCGGCGGTCATCAGCTTGATCGTAGCCATTATTCAGGCACGAAACGAAGGCGTAAGGCGCGGAGACAAGAGAGGGCATCCATTCAAGCTGATCGTTCGGCGGCTAGACGACAAAGATGGATTCAAAGAAGATATACTCCTTGAAATACCTCCTGATGCCGATGTGGATGCTGAAAAGATTTCCGCCTGTCTTCTCAGCTATGCTAAAGCGACGGCGAAGTCATCACAGCCAAAATCAAAGAAACGCAGCAAGAAGGACTAACTAAGTTCAATCCGCGAATGGGTCACCCTACTTCCCACGCACCTCATTCACGAACTCCTCCATCAAATCCATCGCCTTCGCGATGAGTTCGGGGGCGGTGGCGTAGCAGCAACGAACAAAACCTTCACCGGCGCTGCTGAAGGCGCTGCCGGGGACGACGGCGACGCTTTTCTTCTCCAGAAGCTGGATGGCGAACTCCTTGCTGGTGAGGCCGGTGCTGCGGATGTCCGGGAAGACGTAGAAGGCGCCGCCGGGATTGAAGCAGTGCAGGCCCATGCCGTTGAGACGGCTGACGATGAGATTGCGGCGCTGCTCGTAGCTCTGGCGCATGTCCTCGTAGGCACTCTCGCCCATTTTCAGGGCCTCAATGCCGGCCATCTGGCTCATGATGGGAGCGCAGAGCATGCAGTATTGATGAATCTTCATCATCGCCTCGCGCAGCGGGGCGGGAGCACAGGCGTAGCCGAGACGCCAGCCGGTCATGGCAAAGGCCTTGCTGAAGCCGTGCAGCAGCACGGTGCGTTCACGCATGCCGGGGAACTCGACGATGCTCTTGTGCTTGCGGCCGTCGTACAGCAGCTCGCTGTAAATTTCGTCGGTGAAGACAAGCAGGTCGTGCTTCACGGCCAGCGCGGCGATCTTAGCCAGCTCTTCCTCCGGCATGATGCCGCCGGTAGGATTCGTGGGGAAGTTCATCGCGATGACCTTCGTCTTCGGCGTGATCGCCTTCTCCACATCAGCGGCCATCAGCGCGAATTCATTCTCCTCACGCGTCTGTACCACGACGGGCACGCCGTAGGCCATCTTGATGCTCGGTGAGTAGCTCACATAGCACGGCTCATGATAGATCACTTCGTCGCCCGGATTCAAGACGGCACGGAAGGCGATGTCGAGAGCCTCGGACACGCCGACGGTGACGAGGATCTCTGTCTTCGGATCGTAGGTGGTGCGGAAATGCTTCGTCACATACTCGCTGATCAAGATGCGCAGGGCTTCGAGGCCGAGATTGGAGGTGTAGCTCGTCTGGCCTTTCTCCAGCGAACGGATCACCGCCTCGCGGATCGGCCACGGGGTCGGTTTGTCCGGCTCACCGACGCCAAGAGAAATGACATCGGTGCGGCCGATGACGAGTTCAAAGAAATCGCGGATGCCGGAACGCGGCAGATCGCGAATGATGTGGGAAATTTTGTTGTCGTAGTCCATGACCTCTATGTCCTCGCCACTCATGGAGCCACCAGCAGGCGCTCTTCATCGCCGCCATCGTTCGACAGAAACCCGTTTTCTTTGTACGCCTTCAATTGAAAGCGCGTAGCCGTGGACAGCACACCGCCGAGGGTGCTGAGCTTTTCAGCCACAAAGGTCGCCACATCGAGCAGGTCCTTGCCCTCCACGATCACGGCAAGGTCATACCCACCGCTCATGAGGTAGCAATCGCGCACTTGGTCGAACTTCGAGATCCGACGTGCCAGACGATCAAAGCCGCCATCGCGTTCTGGCGAGATGCGCACCTCGATCAAGGCCGTCACCCGGCGGTCCCCCGCCTTCAGGCGATCCACCACGGCGCTGTAACCCAAAATCGTGCCATCGGCTTCCGCTGCGGCGATCTGTGCGGCGACGTCGGCTTCCGAAATGCCCATGGCGAGGGCGATCTCCTTGGGAGTGCGGTTGGAGTTGTTGCGAAGCAGTTCGATGAGCGGGTCCATGATAAGGGCCGCGATTGTAACGCGAGAGCGTGGTTTGAACAACGGAAACCCGAAGGAACCTTGCACTTTGAGCCAGTCACATGGAAGGATCGCCTGCATGCGCCAAACCGCCGTCCAGATCATCGAAAAACTCACGCAAGCAGGCCATACGGCCCTGCTGGCAGGCGGTTGCGTGCGGGACATGCTGCTGGGGCGCGAGCCGAAGGACTACGACGTGGCCACCAGCGCCACGCCGGAGCAGGTGGTTAAGCTGTTTCCCGGCGCGCAGACCGTGGGCGCGCATTTCGGCGTCGTCATCGTGCGCTTGAACCACATGCATGTCGAAGTGGCCACCTTCCGCAGCGATGGCAGCTACAGCGATGGCCGCAGGCCGGACAGCGTGACCTACTCCACGCCGGAACTCGATGCCGAGCGCCGTGACTTCACCATCAACGGCCTGTTTTTCGATCCGCTCACAGATCGCGTGATCGACTATGTCGGTGGTCAGGTCGATCTACGCATGGGGCTGCTGCGCGCCATCGGTGTGGCGAAGGATCGTTTCGAGGAAGACCATCTGCGCCTGCTGCGCGCGATCCGTTTTGCCACCGTGCTCGGTTTTGACATCGAGCATGCCACCTGGGAGTCGATCTGCGGCTTGGCCGAGAAGATCAAGAGTGTGAGCATCGAGCGCATCCGCGAGGAGTTCATCAAAACAATGCTCAGCCCGAACCGCGTGCGCGGTTTCGACCTGCTGGTGAACAGCGGCCTCATGGCGCAGTTCCTGCCGGAAATCCTCGTGCTGCAAGGCTGCGAGCAGCCACCGCAGTTTCATCCCGAGGGCGATGTCTTCATCCACACGCGCCTCATGCTCAGCCTGCTACCTGCCGATGCTTCACTGCCACTCGTAATGAGCGTGCTGCTGCATGACATCGCCAAACCAGCCACTCAAACACGCGACGCCGACACCGGCCGCATCCGCTTCAACGGCCACGACAAGCTCGGCGCTGAGATGACCGGCAGCATCCTGCGCAGGATGAAATTTCCCAACGACGTCATCGAGCCCACGGTGATCGCGGTGGAGAACCACATGGCCTTCATGAACGTGCAAAAGATGCGCACCGCCACGCTGCGCCGCTTCATGGCGCGACCATCGTTCGAGGACGAACTGGCCCTGCATCGCGTCGATTGCCTCGGCTCCAACGGTTTCACCGACAACTACGACTTCCTGCTCGCCAAGAAGCAGGAGTTCGCCAACGAGCCGCTGCTGCCGCCGCGCATCGTCACTGGCGCCGATTTGATCGCGCTCGGCTGGCATGCCGGCCCGGCCATGGGCCGCCTGCTGACGACGATTCAGACGCTGCAGCTCGAAGGCACGCTCCAAACGAAGGACGACGCGCTGGCGTGGATTGCGAAGAATACGCCGACGCCGGATGTGTTTGAGGCAGTGGAGGAATAGGAGGGCGGACCTCCGCGTCCGCCGAATTCGGCAAAGCTGGAGCCTTGCCCTCCCAGAATCACTTCACGCTCTTCTGCCTCTCCCACTCCGCACGGAAGGCCTGTTCCCTGTCCGTCACATAACGATGGTAGCCTGCGGGGTCGATGAAGGGATTGTTGCCGCCTGTGACGAGGAAGCGAGTGTGCTTGGCCTCCAGGCCGTAGTAGCCGCCGTGGGCGCCGAGGAACAGATCGACGGGGAGCGCTTTCAAGACGCGGAAGGTAAGCTCGTAGTCGGTGGCGATGGTCGGGTAGTTCTTGTTGCCGATGAGGATGTAGCCGGGGTTCACGTTCGGACTGCCGATGATGACGGCGTTGAGCCCGTCCACCTTCATCGTCCACGTCGTGCAGCCCGGCGTGTGGCCTGCTGTCAGATGCGCCACCAGCGTTGCATCACCGAGCTTCACTTGCTCACCGTCCTTGAGGCGACGATCCACCTTCGCGGGCGGGAACTGCGTGTAGTCCCCCTTCCCCAGCCGTGTCTTCTTCGCGCCGCCCTGTTCCACCGCGTTTGCATCGCCTTCCATGACGAAATGTTTCGCGCCGGTGAGTTTCAGGATCTCCGCGCTGCCCGCGCAGTGATCCGAATGCGCGTGGCTGATGAGGAGAATGCGGATGTCGGTGAATTTGAAGCCGAGCTTCTCCACACTAGTGCGAATCAGCGGCACCGATTCCTCCAGGCTGCTGTTGATGAGGATGTGTCCCTCCGGCGTCGTGATCAGGTAGGAGGCCAGATCGCGTGATCCGACATAGTACAGATTCCCCGCGATGCGATGCGGTGGGAAAGGCTCCGTCCAAGCAGACGACGGCTGGGCTGTGGCGAAGGAGCACAGGCTTAGAAGCAGGAAGACAAAGCGCTGGATCATGCCGTGCATCACAGCGCATGGAATCCCGTGCTGCAAGAGAGTTCCGGCGTGGCCGCTCAGTTGTACTGTAGTCCCGGCGTTTTCCGGCTTCTGAACTGACCGGCTAAAGCCGGGACTACAGAACACAGAACAGCGGTTCAGCGTGACGGCGTTCCCAGAATCTTCAGGCGCTCCGCGTTGTTGAGTTTCCGCATGGCGGCGACTTCGCGGTGGAAGGCTTCGAGATCGCCCTGGTGCTTCTGCAGCAGTCGTTCAAAGCCGGGCACCATGGTGTAGTAGGCGGCGACGGTGTTGAGGCGGGCGTTGTTCCACGTGCGGCTGGCTTGCTGCTGCTGGTGAATCCGGGCGTTGGGATTGATGGCGAGGGCCTTTTTCAGCATGCTGTCAAAGACGCGCTGCTTGGCGAGCCGTTCGGTTTCCACGCTGCGATAGACGCAGGCATACACCTCTTTGAGCTGGTCCCGGGCATCGAGCACCAGGCCGATGATCTGACGGTTCTTCTTCAAATTCAACTCATAGGCACGCAGGCCGGCCAGGTCGCCTTTCGAGCGCAGCCAGAGGCGCACGCCGTTCTCGGCGTTGGCGGTGGCGAAGGCCTCGTTGAATTCGGTGTCGCCTGGAATGAAGACCTTGGCGTGGGTGAGCTCGTGGAAGATGAGTTCGGCCAGCTCGGCATCGCTGCGATGAAGGAAGGTGTTCAGCACAGGGTCTTTCAAGTAGCCAAGCGTCGAGTAGGCCTCCACTCCGCCAACGAACACATCGCAGCCCTTTTGTTTCAGCCGCCTGCCTTCGTTGACGGCATCTTTTTCGTTGAAGAAGCCGCGATACTTCAGGCTGCCGACGAGCGGATACCACCACTGCTTGCCCTCGACGGAAAATTCCGGCGCGGCAAACACGACCCACACGACATAGGGCCGCTGGAGGTCGCAGTACTTGCCGAAGCTTTTGGTGGGGAGGCGCAGATCGCTCGCGGCGAAGGCGCGCAGCTCCTCGATCAGTTGCAGGCGCTGCTTCACATGCGCGTTGACGCCTGGATCGGCCAGCACCTTGGCATTGGTCCGTGACTTGCGCCAGATTTCCATCTGGCCGTCGAGCGCCTGGGTGTAAAAATTGAAGGTGCCGCACGAGCACACCAGCAGAGCCGGAAGGAGCGCGAACCAGTTGCGTGCGAACATCATCGCTCCAGTGTAGCGGCTCATTTCCAACCGCAAACCGCAATGTCTTTCATCCACGACAATTTCCTGCTCAGCACCCAGTCCGCCAGCCGCCTGTACCACACGTTTGCCAAGGACGAGCCGATCCTGGACTACCACAATCACCTGCCGCCGAAGGACATCGCGCAAAACCGGCAGTTCAAGAACCTGTTCGAGATCTGGCTGGAAGGCGACCACTACAAATGGCGTGCGATGCGCTGCAACGGCGTGCCGGAGGAGTTCATCACTGGCAAGGCCAGTCCGCGCGACAAATTCATGGCCTGGGCCAAGACGGTGCCGCAGACGCTGCGCAATCCGCTCTACCACTGGACGCATCTGGAACTGAAGCGCTACTTCGGCATCGACACGCTGCTGGATGAAAAGACGGCACCCGCGATCTGGGAGCAAACCGAAGCCGCGCTGGCGCAGCCGGAGATGAGCACCCGCGGCATCCTGCGCACGCAGAAGGTGAAGGCACTCTGCACCACCGACGATCCCATCGACGATCTCGCCTGGCACCGCCAGTGCGCGGCGGATGGTTTTGAAGTCGGCGTGTATCCGACCTTCCGCCCCGACAAGGCGCTGGCCGTGCATCAACCCGAAGCCTGGAGTGCGTGGTGCGACAAACTCAGCGCCGCCAGCGGCATCGAAGTGAAAAGTTATGCGTCGCTGCTCGATGCGTTGAAGCAACGCCATGATTTCTTCCACAGCGTCGGCGGTCGCTTGAGCGATCACGGCCTGAACTACTGCCACGCCAACTTCGTCAGCGATGCGGAAGCCGAGCGCATCTTCCAAAAAGCCCGCAGTGGCAGCGCCGCGAGCGCGCAGGAGCAGGATCAGTTCGCCAGCAACGTCATGCTGCACGTCGGCCGCCTCAATGCGTCACGCGGCTGGACGATGCAGCTTCACCTCGGCCCGGTGCGCAACAACAACAGCCGCTTGGCGCGTGAAATCGGCGCGGATGTCGGCTGCGACAGCATCGGCGACTATCCGCAGGCGGAGACGCTGTCACGTTTCCTCGACCGCCTCGACACCGAGAACGCGCTGCCCAAGACCGTGCTCTACAACGTCAATCCCGCGCACAACTACGTCTTCGGCACCATGGCCGGCAATTTCGCCGACGGCACCACGCCCGGCAAAGTGCAGTTCGGTTCCGCGTGGTGGTTCGTGGATCAGAAGGAAGGCATGGAGTGGCAGATCAACGCGCTGAGCAATCTCGGCCTGCTGAGCCGCTTCATCGGCATGCTCACTGACAGCCGCAGCTTCATGAGCTTCCCGCGTCACGAGTACTTCCGCCGCACGCTGTGCAATCTGCTCGGTGCCGACATCGAATCCGGTGCGATCCCCAATGACGACGCGCTCGTCGGCACGATGGTGAAGAACATCTGCTACGCGAATGCGCAGGCGTATCTCGGGCTGAAGGTGGCGTAGCCCACGAAAGAACGAAAAGGCACGAAAGCCGGATGTTGAACTCTTTGGTTTCTTTCGGCCATCCCTGTCCGGCTACTCCTTCCAGCGCATCAGCAGCAGCGTCAGCACGGCGCCGCTGGTCCACAGCAGCCAGCCTTCGGTGATGAGGTAGGTGCAGGCCAGCAGGGCCGCGCCGAGGATCATCTTGATCACGGATCCCGTCGTCTTGCCGAAAAGCAGCGCCCCCAGCCCGATGGCACCGAAGATCAATCCTCCCAGAAATGTGGCTTCGGTGGGCATGCGCCCGTCATGCGGCCTTTTACCCCGCCTTGCAATGTCTCTTCTGCCGGGAACACGCAGCTCCGGCCCCGCAGCGGTGTGCCGAAGCCGGGCGGGTTCCGGATGACGGCAAAGAGCAACGGCCGCGATTCATAGGCGTCAGCGAACGCTTGTGAGCGTAGCTCTTGTGACAACCCAACCGCAGGAGGCAGGTCATGAGAGCGTACCACGCCCACCAGAACCAGTTCCAGACCATGTCGAGCGCCATTGCCTCGATGGCGGTGGTGGCAGTCGTCGCCATTCCTCTTTTGAGCGGGAAGTTTCATGAGGGCATGTCGAAAATGGCCATCGAGTCGTGGGAACCGCGCATCCACTTTTCCCATCGAGGGCGCTTCAGCACCTTCGGCGGGCCGGCTGATGCCACGATGAGCCGCAGCGAGGTGCTGGCCTTGTTTGAAAATCGCGCCGAGGCCGGACACCCCTCCGTGCGGGAGTACTTTCTCTGGCCGCCACCACCCGGCATCAGCGGCACCCTGCGCCAGCTCGATCCCCAGAAGTTTTATGTCGCGTGTCGTTGGGACTATTCCAAAGCCTCCAAGAAGCTGCTGCGTCAATCGTTCGTGACCGTCACGAACCCGGCCAACGGTCGGAGCACCCAGGCCAAGCCGGTTGATTGGGGCCCCGCCGCGTCCACCGGACGTGCGGTGGACATGTCGCCCGGTCTGGCGGCCTTTCTTGGTGTGCAGGTGAACGATGAGGTCATCGTCACCTTCGAGACGGAGCCATGATTGCGTATTCCCTGCCAGGGTGTTCAGCCTCGTCCCCTGCGACCTCTAGGATCGCCCGTCGACGGACCGCTGGAAGGTGCACTGGGCTGCGGCGTGCTCGGACGCTGTTGTGGAGTGAACGACGGGCGCTGCGGCGGCGGCGTGAATGATGGGCGCGACTGTGGGGCGCTGGGCTGCGGCGTGCTTGGACGCTGCTGCGGTGTGAACGAGGGCGTGCTCGGACGCGGTGTCGGCGTGAACGACGGGCGTGACTGCGGTGCACTGGAGCGCGAGTTCGGCGGCGGTGTGAAGGACGGGCGCTGCTGCGGCGTGAAGGACGGCGTGCTTGGACGCGGTGTCGGCGTGAACGATGGACGCGACGACGGCTCGTTGGAGCGCGAACTCGACGGCGGTGTGAACGACGGACGCGAAGGCGTGGCGGGGCGCACCTCAGGCGGCGTCAGGGAGGGCCTGGTGCCGGGCGTGAAGGAAGGGCGCGATGACGGATCGCTGGAGCGTGAACTCGACGGCGGCGTGAACGACGGACGCGAAGGCGTGGCGGGGCGCACCTCGGGCTTGGTTTCCGGTGGCCGGGACGTCTGCGGGATGCCCGAGCGGGAGCCGAAGGGTGACGTTGGGAGCGCTGGACGCACCTCATCGGCCTTCTTGAAGGTCGATCCGGGCATGGGGGGCCGCCCTTCAGCCGTCGCCGATGGATTGCGCGATGACGAGGGGCCTCGTTCGGAAACGTCCGGGCGCTGGCTGCCGCCGGTGCCCGGGATGGGCAGGGCGTCAGGCCGGCCGAAGCGTGAGCGTGAGCGTGAATCCGACGGAGTGCTTCCTGTCCGTGGGGCGGGTGGTTGACCGGCGGTGTCCGCAGGCGTGGCCTTGCGCACTTCCACCGGCGTCGCACGCGGTGTTTCTCCCGCACTGCTGCGGGAAGAGCCCGGGCCAAAGCTGCGGCGCTCGGTGCTGGAGAGCGTGCGGCCCACGGCAGGCGGCGGCGTGGTGCTGGTGGCGATCACTGGCCGGCGTTCCGGCAGATTCTTCGGCAGGTTGCGTGACTCCTGCTCGCGCTGGCTGCGCAGGCGGCTGCTTTGCTCACTGTTGCCAGCGGTGCGCCAGCCGCGGTCAATGTCCGGCTGTGCGATGCGTTCCCGCACGCGGGAGGGCAATCCAGGGCTGTCATCGCGGCGGATGTTGGGGGAGGCCACGATCAACTGGCCGCGGTCCACGCGGGAGAGGCTGCGCGGATCACGATCTCCATCGCGGTTCAGCCAGTCGCGGCGCATGCCCTCGTCATCGCGGCGCAGGGAGTAGCGCGGCACCCGGTCCCGGCCCATGCGGTCCATGCGGTTCACGTCCGGCCCGCCCACGAAGATGTTGTTCACCACCGTGTTGTTGTAGGAGATGTTCGTGATGTTCACCGACTGGTCGTAGTACGTCATGTTGTTGCGGCGGTTCATGAAAAAGGGCCGCAGCGACGTGCGGCAGGCGAACGACTCATACGGCACAAAGCTGTAGTAGCTCGGGCCGATGTCATAGTAGCTGTCCGTCCACGTGCTGAAGCCGATGCTCATCGACCATGCGGCCTCCGGCGGCAGCGGTGCCCAGCCGATGTGCGCGTTGCTCTGCCGCCACGAAACCCACGCCGGCGCCCAGTCATAGCCCGGCACCCAGCACCAGCGGCCCGCGTTCATCATCCAGCGGCCATAGTGATACGTCGCCCAGCCGAAAGGCTCGTCCGTCATCCACGTCCAGCCACCATCCGTGTGGGCCCAGTAACCATCCGTGTACGGCTGCCAGCCATCACCCACCAGCTCCGGGTAGGGCTCCCAGCAGTAGCCGTAGTTGTCGATGTAAACCCAGTCCCCGTAGGGCTGCAGCGCATCGTAAAAGAAATCGATCGAGACATCGACGTTCGCCTGCGCCCGCTGCACCGGCGCGATGAGGATCAACAGGGCCGTGAAAGCCAGAGCAAGAGTTTTCATTGCTTTACTGGACGCATTCGCCGCTGCGTTATTCAGCCCATCGTCTCGCCAGTAATCAGTGACCAGTGGTCGGTGATCCGTAAGTCCGTCCACCACTCCATCCATTCTCCCGAATAACTTGGCTGGTAAAAGATTGGCGGTAAAAAATGGAAACCGTCGTTTTCCGATCTTTTACCTCCCATTTTTTACCAGAGAAAGTTACTCCCTGGTTCACACGCCCACCCGTCGTTCCAGTGCTCCGTTCCGTTCTCCGTAGCTTTACTGCGAAGGATGAACCACTCCACCGCCTACTGACCACCCCTCACCGTCGCCGACGCCCGCGGCTGCAGGCGAGGGTACGCGGGCTCCGAGCGGTACACCATCACTGGAGCGCCCCAGGTGTTGGGATAACGAGACGTGTACTGCCAGGTCGTCACCCGCTGCGGCGCCTGGACCGGGTACCGATACCGACTCGATGCGCTGTGGTAGTGGTACAGGGGGCCGACGTAGGACGGGCCATAGGCATGAAAGCTGCGGTCGGTGTAGGGCGCGCCGTAGCGGTAGTAGCTGGTGCCGTAGTACGGGCCGTTGTACTGCGGACCGCTGTAGCTCCCGGCGGCATACTCGGCGGGGTAATAGCAGGAGGACAACGCACAGGCCACCGCAAGCCCACAGACGATCAAGCGCAAGGTTTTCATAAGCATGGAGGTAGGGGGCAGGAGTCGCCCGGAAGAGATACGCCGCAGGAAGACACTTCGTTGCCACGTCCTTGGGGAAGCACAGTGGAGCAGTGGAGTGGTCAAGTTTCGTGCCTGTCTGAAATCGTGCTCCTATTGACTCGTTCGCGCCTCACGCTCATCTCGGGCTGCGCCCAATGCTGCGCATTGTCTGTCTCGGCTCCACCAGTCGCCTCGGCTCGAACTCGTCCTCGACGTTCGATGGCCAGCGTCCACACCCGCAGCAACTCACCCAAGGAGAGGGGACATTCCATTCTCCGTTCCGTTCTCCGTAGCTTTACTGCGAAGGATGAACCTGTCCCCTCAGTGAGCCTTCTTCGTTTATGTGGACAGCAAAAGTTGGGTGACAACCCAAACCGACATGAACAAGACGACAACGACAAAACGCACCTTTGACGAGCAGTTCAAGCGCGACGCAGTCGCGCTGCTTGAGGGTGGCCGCAAGGCT
>NZ_JAXMIH010000007.1 GCF_034366625.1 Prosthecobacter sp. | reverse complement strand
CAGCGCAACTGGGACTACCGGTACTGCTGGCTGCGCGACGCCTTCTTTGTCGTGCGGGCGCTCAACAGCCTGGCCGAGGTCGGCACCATGGAAGACTACCTGCGCTGGCTGTCCAACGCGGTGGTCGGTGCCAATGGGGGCCATGTGCAGCCGCTGTTCGGCATCGGGCTGGAACGCGACCTGCCCGAACGCATCTGCGAACGGCTGCCCGGCTACCGTGGCATGGGTCCGGTGCGCGTGGGCAACCAGGCCCACGAACATTTCCAGCACGACGTCTACGGCAACATCGTGCTCGGCGCAGCCCAGGCTTTCCACGACCGGCGCCTGCTCAACCCGGCGGGTCTGGCCGAGTTCGAGCGGCTCGAAGCGGTCGGCGAAAAAGCGGTGCGCATCTTCGACCAGCCCGACGCCGGCATGTGGGAACTGCGCACGCGTGCCCGTGTGCACACCTCGTCGGCACTGATGTGCTGGGCCGCCTGCGACCGGCTGGCCAAGATCGCGCAGACACTGCAACAGTCCGAACGCGCCGCCTACTGGCAAAAACACGCCGAAGGCATGCGCGCGCGCATCCTGCGCGAATCGTGGAGCGAGGAACGCCAGGCCTTTGCCGAAAGCTTCGGCGGGCGCGACCTCGACGCCAGCGTGCTGCTGATGGCCGAGGTCGGTTTCATCGATCCGATGGACCCGCGCTTCATCGCCACCCTGGACGCGCTGGAGAAACACCTGTGCGACGGCCCCTACATGCGGCGCTACGAAGCGGCCGACGACTTCGGCACGCCCGAAACCGCGTTCAACATCTGCACCTTCTGGCGCATCGACGCGCTCGCGCGCATCGGCCGCGTGGAAGAAGCCCGCGCCATCTTCGAGACCATGCTCTAGGCGCGCAACCCGCTGGGCATGCTCTCCGATGACACGCACGCCACCACCGGCGAGATGTGGGGCAACTACCCGCAGACCTATTCCATGGTGGGCATCATCAACGCGGCCGTTCGCCTGTCGGCCGCCTGGGACACGGTGATCTAGATGAGCCGCCGGGCCGCTCCCAAGGTGAATGCCGCAGCGCGCTGCGCGGAGGCTCTCTGATGGGCCGTCTTGTCGTCGTCTCCAACCGCGTCGCCGATCCGCGCAAGACCGCTTCGGGCGGGCTGGCCGTGGCGCTCGGCCAGGCGCTGCAGGCCTCGGGCGGTCTCTGGTTCGGCTGGAGCGGCAAGATCGTGGAAGGCGGAACGCCCGGCGAAGGCGACGTCCATCTGCAGTCGGCCGGCCCGGTGCAGCTCGCCACCGTGGACCTGAGCCGCGAGGACCACGACAGCTACTACCTGGGGTACAGCAACGGCGTGCTCTGGCCGGTGTTCCATTACCGGCTCGACCTGGCCGATTTCGATGCCGGGTTCATTGGCGGCTACCGGCGCGTCAACCAGATGTTCGCGCACAAGCTGGCGGCGATGCTGCGGCCCGACGACGTGATCTGGGTGCACGACTACCACCTCATCCCGCTGGCCGCCGAGCTGCGCAACATGGGCTGCCAGCAGCGCATGGGTTTCTTCCTGCACATCCCCCTGCCCCCGCCCCTGCTGCTGGCCGCCGTTCCGGAACACGAGTGGCTGATGCGCTCGCTGTTTGCCTACGACCTGGTGGGCTTCCAGAGCGAGGCCGACGTGGCCCATTTCTCGCGCTACGTGGGCACCGAAACCTCGGCCGACATCCTCGGTGAACACGAATTCCGGGCCTTCGGCAAGACCCTGCAGGTGCAGGCCTTCCCGATCGGCATCGACGTGGACGAATTCACGGCCCTCGGCCAGGGCCGCGAGGCGGTCGACATGTACGAACAGATGCGCGACGAATACTCGCGCCGCCGCCTGTTGCTGGGTGTGGAGCGCATGGACTATTCCAAAGGCCTGCCGCAGCGCATCAAGGCCTTTCGCCAGTTGCTGCAGAACTACCCGGAGAACCTGGGCAGCGCCACGCTGATCCAGATCGCCGCGCCCAGCCGCGAGGCGGTCGATGCCTACGCCGCTCTGCGCCACGAGCTGGAGAGTCTGTGTGGTTCGGTCAATGGCGACTTCGGCGAACTCGACTGGATGCCCGTGCGCTACATCCACCGCAGCGTGGCGCGCAAGCGCCTGCCCGGCCTGTACCGCGCGGCCAGCGTGGCGCTGGTGACGCCACTGCGCGACGGCATGAACCTGGTGGCCAAGGAGTTCATCGCCGCGCAGGACCCCGAAGACCCCGGCGTGCTGGTGCTGTCGCGTTTTGCCGGCGCGGCCGAGCAGATGCGCGACGCCCTGCTGGTGAACCCCTACGACACCACGCGCACGGCCGAAACCATGCAACGCGCGCTGCAAATGCCGCTGGAAGAGCGTCAGCGCCGCCACCAGGCGCTGCTGCAGAACATCCGCGAACAGGACGTGCACTGGTGGCGCCAGCGCTTCCTGAACGCACTCAACGCCGTGTGAAGTGAACACCCCCGCAGCGCTTCGCGCTACCCCCTCAAAGGGGGCGGCACTGGCCGTCCGGCAAAGCCGGCCCGGCGGTGCCCTGGGTGACTCCGTGAGGCCTTTTTCACAACCCTTCTGGAGGAACACCCATGAACGGCAACATCCTGGACCTCGCCACTCGCTGGTGGATCAGCCTGGGCAGCGCTGCCACCACCCTGCTGCGGGTGACCATCATCCTCATCGCCGCCTGGCTGCTGGTCGCCATCCTGCAGCGCGGCATACGCACGCTGCGCATACGCATCGCCAGCCGCATGGACGACCGCGAGTCGAGCAAGCGCGCCGAAACCCTGGGCCGTGTCTTCCGCTACCTGGTCGGGGTGGTGGTGAGCCTGATCGCCGGCATGCTGGTGCTCTCCGAGCTGGGGGTGTCGGTGGCGCCCATCCTGGGCGCGGCTGGCGTGGTCGGTCTGGCGGTGGGTTTTGGCGCCCAGAGCCTGGTCAAGGACTTTTTCACCGGCTTCTTCATCCTGCTGGAAAACCAGATCCGGCAGGGTGATGTGGTCAAGCTGGGCGAACACGCCGGCATGGTGGAGGTGGTCACGCTGCGCTACGTGCAGCTGCGCGACTACGACGGCAACGTGCACTACGTGCCCAACGGCCACATCAGCACCGTGATCAACATGACGCGCGGCTTCAGCAACGCGGTCATGGACATCGGCGTGGCCTACCGCGAGAACGTGGACGAGGTGATGCGGGTCATGGCCGAAGTGGCCCGGACGATGCGCGAAGAGCCGGCCTTTGGCGCCAGCATCACGAACGAACTGGAGATCGCCGGCGTCGAACGCTGGGCCGACTCGGCGGTGGTCATCCGCTGCCGCTTTCGTTGCCGGCCCCTGGAGCAGTGGAACGTGAAACGCGAATACCTGCGCCGCCTGAAGGCCGCCTTTGATGCCGCCGGCATCGAGATCCCCTACCCGCACCTCACCGTGTACGCCGGTCAGGACCACGCCGGCAAGGCCACCGCGTTCCGCGTGCGCCCGCCCGAAGCGGCCTGAACGTCCGAGCGCCCGGCAGGGCGCGGCTAAACTGACCCCATGGCCCACCTGCTGATTGTTGAAGACGACGAACTGCTGCGCGACGCGCTGGGCGCTCAGCTCACGCAAGCGGGCCACCGCATCACCACCGCGGCCGACGGTGCCGAGGCCCTGGAGCGGCTGGCCTTGCAGGGTTTCGACGGCGTGGTGTTCGACCTCGGCCTGCCCCTGGTGGATGGCCTGACCGTGCTGCGCCGCCTGCGCCAGCGCCTGCCCGCCCTGCCGGTGCTGATCCTCACCGCGCGCGACGGCGTCGAAGACCGCGTCGAAGGCCTGAACGCGGGCGCCGACGACTACCTCACCAAACCCTTCAGCCCGCGCGAGCTGTACCTGCGCATCAGCGCCATCCTGCGCCGGGTGAACAAGGTGACGCACGTCTCCGAACTCCAGCGCGGTCGTTTCCTGCTGGACCGCAAAAACATGAAACTCTTCCTTGATGGCGCGCCGCTTGATCTTACCACCACGGAGTTCAAGCTGCTGACCACCCTCATGGAAAACGACACCACCGTCCACACCCGCGCGGATCTTTTGCGCGAGGTCTGGGGCTACAACAGCGATGTGGCCACACGGACGCTGGACACCCACATCAAGCGTCTGCGCGAAAAGCTTGGCGCGGCGGGCGCGCATATCGTCACCATTCGCGGCACGGGCTTCCAGTTCCAGACGGAAGCCGCCGCACCCACGTCTGCATGACCACGCTCTGCCTCGTCCTCACCCTGCTGCTGGCCGCGTGTCTCATCACCTGGATGCAGCGTGAAAAGCACTGGCTGCGGCGGTGGGAGGGCGTGGCAAAATCCATCGGCATGCGGGCACGGGATGCGAACCAACTGCCGGAGCAGGCAGGTGCCCTTTATCACGCCCGCCAGCAGGCCGAGCAGCAGGCGGAACAACGGCGCGTTTTTGAAACCCTGCTGGGCGAGATCAGCCAGGGCATCGCGCTGGTGGACGAGCACCTGCACATCCGTTACGCCAACCAACCGCTGAAAAAACTCCTCAACCGCCAGGAAATCCGTCCCGGCCGCGCCCTCATCGAGGAAGTGCGCGATCACCAGATCGCCAGCCTCGTGCAGGAGGCCATGCTGGAAAAACGCCACACCGTGCGCCGCATCCAGATGCTGCCGTCTTCTGTCGGCGCCGGGACGGACCTCGGCGGACGCCATTTCCTCATCGAATCTGCCCCGCTGCCCACCACGTCCGGCGGTGGTGCCTGGCTCATGATCCAGGACATCACCGAATCCGCGATGACCGAGCAGATCCGGCAGGATTTCGTCGCCAATGCGTCGCATGAGTTGCGCACACCGCTCACCATCATCAACGGCTACATCGAAATGATGCAGGACGGCGGCACGCCCAATCCCGCCTCGATGAAAAAATGCCTCGATGTGATGGAGAAGCACGGCAAGCGCATCGCCCGCATCATCGAGGACATGCTCGCCATCTCGCGTTTGGAAGATTCCAGCACGCCCCTGAACTGCGAACCCTTCAGCGTCCGCGCCTGCGTGCAGGATGCCGCTGATCATCTGGCCCCCATGATGGAAGGCCGCAACGTGCGCCTTGAGTTCGATTTTCCCAAGGATGGAGGCAAACTCCAGGGCGACCGCTTTTACTGGGACCAGGTCTTCACCAACCTCATCGAAAACTCCGTCAAGGAGAACAACCGGCCCGGCCTCGTCATCCGCGTCTCCGGTGAATGGCAGCAGGACCACTGCATCCTCAAAGTCAGCGACAACGGCATTGGCATCCCCGCGCACGACCTGCCCTTCGTCTTCAAACGCTTCTATCGGGGGAACAAGCATCACTCCTCGGAGATCAAGGGCACCGGGCTCGGGCTTTCCATCGTCAAACGGGCGGTCGAGGCCCATGGCGGCACAATCGAGCTCACCAGCACGCCGGGCGTCGAAACGAGCTTCACCATGCGCGTACCATTGCAGCATACGAAGGCTTGAGCACGCACGTAGAATGTGGTTAGAAGAGCGTTTCAACGCCTCCATCCTTGTGGAAGACCCCTTCGGCCATCGCATCTCCTATCTGCGCGTCTCCGTCACCGACCGGTGCAACGAACGCTGCCGTTATTGCATGCCCGAGGAGGAGCAGCCGTGGTTCGCCAAGGAAGACACGCTCACCTACGATGAAATGCTGCGTGTCGTGCGTGTGGGGGCCACACTCGGCATCAAACGCATCCGTGTCACGGGTGGCGAGCCGCTGACACGCCCTGGCATCGCCGGATTCTGCGGCGAACTGACGAAAATCCCCGGCATTGAAGGCGTCGCCATCTCCACCAACGGCACCTTGCTCGCCAAAACCGACAAGGGACGCACTCTTGCCGAACAACTTGCCCAAGGAGGGGTCCGCACGGCCAACATCTCGCTTGATTCCCTCGACCGCGCCGTTTACCAGCGCACCACGAGCCGCGATCTCCTGCCGCGCGTGCTGGAAGGCATCGATGCTGCCATCGACGCCGGTTTTGAATCCATCCGCCTCAACTGCGTTCTCATGAAGAACCAGACCGAACGCGAGCTTCCCGCCTTGATCGACTATGCGGCCAGCAAGAACGCCCTGCTCCGCTTCATCGAACTCATGCCCGTCAGCACCCAGGAAGTGCTCAGTGAGGCTAACTTCCTGCCCATCGCCACGGCGAAGAAGCTCGTCGAGCAAACGACCGGTCCGCTCATTGAGGAGCCTGATTTCAAAACGAATGGCCCCGCCGTCTATCACCGTGTCCCCGCCACCGACCAGAAGATCGGCTTCATCGGCGCGATGACCAACCTGCACTTCTGTGAGAACTGCAACAAGCTCCGCCTCACCTGCGACGGCAAGCTGCGCCCCTGCCTCGGCAGTTTCCTGGAGTTTGACCTGCGCAGCGTTCTACGCGGCGGCTGTGACGATGCCGAACTCGCCGCGTTCTTCCAAAACGTCGTCGCCCGCAAGCCCAAGGAGCACGACTTCCGCCACAACTACCAGCCGAACCGCCGCATGATCGCGATTGGGGGGTGAGGGAGGTGATGAGTTATCCGTTATGGGTTATGGGTTATGGTTGAGGAAAACATGTGACGCAGAACGCCCATCTCTTAACCTCTAACTCATAACCCTTCCCCCTTTCTTCCATGAGCAAACTGACTCACCTCAATCGCAAAGGCGAAGCCGCCATGGTGGATGTCTCCGCCAAACCGCCCATGCGCCGTGAAGCCGTCGCCGAAGGCCGCATCATGCTCGCCCCGACCACGCTTGAGCTCATTCGGAAGAATCAAATCAAGAAGGGCGACGTGCTCAGCATCGCGCGCATCGCCGGCATCCAGGCCGCGAAGCAGACGCAGCACCTTATTCCGCTCTGCCACCAGATCCCGCTCAGCAAAGTGCAGATCGACTTCGATCTGCGTCCCAAGGCCGTTCACATCACCGCCACTGCCATCACGGTGGCCGCGACTGGTGTCGAGATGGAGGCTCTCACGGCTGTCAGCATCGCCGCGCTGACGATCTACGACATGTGCAAAGCCGCCGACAAGAAGATGCGGATCGAAGGCATTCGTCTGGTGAGCAAGACCAAGCAGAGCTTGTGAAGCTTACGGTGCCGTGCCTGCCGCCGGCAGCGCCACACTCAGCGATGCCGCCACCTGCTTGAAGCCGTCCGTCACTTGTTGCAGATCCTCGTCAGCCACCTGACAGATCAGGAACCAGCGCAACTCGCCGAAATCGCGGCTCAGGTAATACCGCACGTGCGGTATCTTCTCGCCGAGGAGTTGCAGCGTACAATTTTCCTGCAACCGGGCAAAACCGTCGGCTTCCGCCAGTGGCGTGAACTTTGAACCCATCATCTTGCCAATGGGAAGCGCCGCCGCAGTCTCGGTAGAAAAGGCACGCGCATAATCTTCCAGCGAATGGGCGGACGCCATGGGGAAAAGCTGGACCACCACCAACGCATCGCCACCGGTCTCGACAGAAAGATGGCGAACGCCCTCCCCCAAATCCTCATCCTCCGCAATCTTCCAATTGCCGGGATACCGGAACTTGAGCCCGCCTTTCTCATAGCTCTGCGGCTTGGCCACGTCCGCCACAGGTTCACCGCAGCCAACAAGCAGGAGCCCAACACTGAGGAGGAGAATGGACGGCGCGATGTTCATTGGGAACGGTCGCCTTGCCCGGCCAATCGCTCAACGACTTTCACCTTTTGGGCCTTGCCAGGAGCATAAAAAACACGCGACGCTGGTGAGGCGTCGCGTGTTTGTGAATGCAGATGTTTCCCTGACGCTTACGCGAAGAGATTGGTGATCGGCTGGCCTTTGTCAGCAATCGTGAACGGACGCTTGCTGGGGCTGTAGATGACGTGGTCGAGCGGAAGACCCAGCGCGTAGGCGATGGAGGCGTTGAAGTCCATGATCTTGACCTTGTCCTCAACGACTTCGCGACCTTCCTTGTCGGTCTTGCCGTAGGTGTAGCCACCTTTGACGCCACCACCGAACATGACGGCGGAGAAAGCCTTCGGATAGTGGTCACGACCGACGTTCTGATTGATGTCAGGCGTGCGGCCGAACTCGGAGGTCAGCACGATGAGGGTGTCCTCCAGCAGACCGCGGTTGTGCAGGTCGGACACGAGAGTGGCAAGACCCTTGTCGAGCGTTTCGCAGCGCTCCGGCACGGCGACGAAGTTGGCGTTGTGGGTGTCCCAGCCGCCGAGAGAGACTTCGACGAAACGGACACCGCGCTCAACGAGACGACGGGCGAGCAAGCAACCCTGGCCAAAGGCTTCGCGACCATAGGCAGCGCGGAGTTCGCCGGGTTCCTCGGTGAGGTCGAAGGCCTTCAAGTCTTCTGACTTCATCATCGCCATGGCGTCATCGTACATGTCGGCATAGGCCTTCACGTTGCGGTGTGGGAAGGTTTTGCGGAAGTCCTGGTCGAGTTCGTCGGCCAGCTTCATACGAGCCTTGAATTTGTCCTCAGGAGCGCCGTTTTTGATGTTCTTGAGGCCGTTTTCAGGATTGCTGACGAACAGCGGGGCCTGCGCGGCGGGGAAGAAGCCTGCGCCGGGATGGCGGCTGTCATTGCCGATGAAGACGAAGTTTGGCAGGGTGCTGTTGCCACCGCCCTGGAACACATTGAGCCAGGCTCCCATGGCAGGGTGGCGGATGGTACCGCGCAGCTCATAGCTGGTGTGCATCATGTAGTTGCCCTGCTCGTGCGCGCCCTGGGTGGAGGTGAGCGAGTTGATCACGGTGCCGTGGTGCATCTGCTGCGCGGTGAGCGGCAGATACTCGGAGATGCGGACGCCGTCGGCGCTGGTCTTGATGGGCTTCGTCGGGCCGGCGGTTTCGACGCCTTCCTTCGGATCCCAGGTGTCCATGTGGGACTGACCACCGCTCATGTAGAGGTAGATGACGTTTTTCGCGGTGGCAGCCTGCTTGAGCTTCGAGGAGCCCTCAAAGGCGGCGAAGGACTTGCTGGTGAGCGAGTTGCCAAGAAGGCCGACCCCAAGAAGCGAGGAAGCGGTTTTGGCGGCGAAGTCGCGACGGGTGATTTCACCGGAGCGAACGAGTTTGGTGGCGAGTTCCTGTTTCATGGAGGTGCGCGTGTGTTGTTGGTTTTGGGTACTGTCTTACTGAATGAAAATGAACTGCTGGGTGTTCAACAGAGAGAAGACGAGGTCGTCCATGGTGCTGAGGCCGCTGTCCTGCGCCTTGAGCCACACTTCCTTCTCGCGAGCGGTGGGCTTGCGGGAGAGAACGGTCATGTAGGCGGCCTCAACCTTGTCATCAGGATACTGGGCCTTGTTCACGGTGAGCATGAGCTGGCTGTAGCGGCTGGTGATCTGCGGCAGCAGGCTGCCGTTCATCATGGCGAGCGCCTGCGGCACACTGGCGTCATTGTTGGCGTTTTCGATGGTCTCACGATCGCTCTGGCCGAACTCGCGCAGATAGTGGCCACGTGGAGCGGGGCTTTCGAGTTCAGCGGCACGCAGGGTGTTGCGAGCGACCTGCTCGCGGGCGTTGATGTAGGACTTCACTTCCTTTTCCGGGATTCCGAAAAACTCGGCTTCCTCGGCATATGCGGCGCGAGCTTTCTCGGAAACGGCCTGCTTCTCTTCTTTGCTGAGTTCTTTGCGGTCATAGCCGGGGATGATGACCCGTTCCGTGCGGGTGCCGTTGGACATCATCATCATGTCGCCACCGTTCATCATGGCGGGCGCTGCCTCAGAACCGCCTTTGGTGTTCATGGCGACCGTCTGGTAGGGCTTGCCGGTGACTTTCTCAAAGAGCTTCTTCTGGCCGGTGGTGATGACCTCGGCATAGGTGACGCGGCGGCCTTCGTTCTGGATGCGGTTGACCTCGTTGCGAATGGCGTCGGACTTCTTGCGCAGTTCATCCGCTTTCGTGACAGCAGCGACCTTGGCAGGGCCTTCAGGCATCGCATCGGCCGCGTCACGGGCGTCTTTGGCTGCCACACGCGCTTCGGCGAAGAGCTTTTGCTGCACTTCGGTGCGCTCACGGTTCTTGGCGTAGATGTCAGCAGACTTCTTGAGGCCAACGAGGGCTTCCTCGGGAGTGAGGGCATCGACGCTGTCGGCGATCTTCTTGGCCTGAAGGATGCGCTGCTCCATCTGTTCGCGATTGGCCTGATTGATCATGTCCGGGCTCGGATTGATGAGCGTGACAAAGGAATCCCACATCTGCTCGGCGCTCATGCGGCGCAGCAGCGGGCCGGTGAAGTGATAGACATTGCCGGGGGCGTATTCCTGACGGGTGACCTGGGCCTGGTAGGCCTTGGTGTTGTAAAGCACGCGAAGGACGGCCTTCATGTCATAGTTCATGTCCACGACGAGCTTCTCGATGTGCTTTTCCATCTCGGGAATCATCGGCACCGTGGTGTCCATGAGTTCGTCGAGCGGCTCGATGAGGGCGAGGCCAAACACGCGCTTCCATAGGCGATTGGCAATAACGGTGGTGAAACGCGGGTTTTCAGGGCTGGTCATCCAGCGTGCATAAGCCTGCAACGGTGTCTCGCCCGGCTGGGTGATGCACTCGTGGCCCATCATGGCACCGGGTTCGACGGAGGATTTGGGCTTGGCATCGCTGTACTGATAGTCATGCGGCAGGGTGGGCTTGCGGTCACGGCTGCTGACGGAGGTGTAGCGCATGGTGTCGCGCACATCGTTCATCGACTCCTGGTAACCGCGCTGCTCGCTGCGGAGCTTCAGGCGGGCTTCCTCGCGCTGCTTGTTCACGGCAGTCATCTTCTCGTTGTACTCCTTCTGCTGGCGGGCAAACTCGTTTTCAAGGGCCTTGCGCTCGTCATTGGTCATCTTGCCCTTGACCTGCGGGCGCTGCGGGCGCTGCGGCTCTTTGAAGGACGCGCGGATGGCGTTTTCTTTCTCACGCAGGAGATCCGACACATCGCTCATGACCCCGCCGCTGTAGTCCTGTGTCTGCACGCCGTAGGTGAAGGCCGCCATCTTGTAGAACTGCATCTGCGACCATTTATCGAAGGGATGATTGTGGCACTGGGCGCACTCGATGCGCGTGCCGAGGAAGACGCGCACGGTGTTCGCCATGTTGTCGAGCGGCATGCCGCGATCACGCATGTAATAACCGATGGCACCGTTGTCCCAAGCTTTGCCTTGGGCGGCGATCATGTCGCGCACGAACTGGTCGTAGGGCTTGTTGGCGCGGAGGCTCTCCTTCACAAAGGTCGCGTAGGCCGCGCCAGTGATCGCGCCGGTCTGGTTACCGTTGGAGGTCAGGCGGAGCACGTCGGCCCAGTAGTTGAAGAAATGCTGCACATAGGCTTCGGAGCCGAGCAGCTTGTCGATGAGCTTGGCGCGCTTGTCAGCATCCTTGGAAGTGAGAAAGGCATCCGCCTCACGCGTCGTCGGGATGCGGCCGATGGTGTCGAGATAAATGCGGCGGACGAACGTGTTCTCATCCGTGGCAGGATTGCCCTGGAGCTTGTTCTTCTGCCAGTCAGCAGCCAGGATCGAGTCGATCTGCTTTGCAGCAGCACTGGTGTCCGGTTTGTTGGCAGCATGAGAGAATGACAGCAAACAGGTGGCCAGCAGGGGGTAGGCGAAGAGGTTCTTCATGGGCGGACAAACGCCACGAAAATCATGCTTTTTCACAATTCATGCATAAAGATGAAAATTCGCGATAACCAAACAGCTCACTTTTTGCCCTGCCGGAGTTGCTGTGGAGAGGCAAAAGAGGCCGCCGGTTTCTCAGCGGCCTCTTCCTCGGAAGGAGTGTGGGTTGTTCGAATAGAAATTAACCGCGTACCCTGCGACGAAGCAGGAACGCCATGCCTGCCGCCGCGATCAGCAAGGCCCCCCCGGGCTCAGGAATGGGAGCGCACAATCCCTTGAGTACAATATTGTCGAGGTAAAGCGCGTCGCCATCTTTTCCCCAAGCATACAGTTCGACATGAAACTGCTTGCCCGATGTGTCGAGCCCCGTTGGCAGGGCACTGGAGCCCGCTGAAAAATCCAGATCCAAAGAGTTCCAACTGCCAGTGCCGCCCAACAGCACCGGTCCCGAGGTACGATGCTGGACGGCTCCTGCGGAATCCTCCCAGAAAATGGAAGCCTGAATGGCGTCAGCCGAGGAATGACCAGGTCGCTGCCAGTCCAGCGAAACTCCGGAGATGTCGGCCATCGCATCTGCTCTGACAAAAACATCATAGGAAAGAGTATTCACCGCTTGGGACAAGTCAGTCCGCGCCAGCGAATAATCATAGACAAAATCCCACCCCTCAAAGCAGCGGAACTTGGATCCATCAGGCCCGCCAGTGTGCAGGCCTTGATTCAAGGTGTTGAGTGCCAGGTCGGTGGTCCAAACACACGGGGCACAGTAGTCAGGGATGTTCGAGTCCCAATCATTGGCGAGCTGGTTGAAGTTATACAGAACGAGGACATCAGCCAAAGAACCCGATGAACCCAGCGTCAGAACCGGGCACGAAAGCAGTAGAGTGGCAACAAGTGCATGGAATCTTGTTTTCATGGCGGAAGCAGAAGTGCGGCAAAAATGAAACTTAAAAACGTGGTTTTTCCAGTAGTTGAGTGATTATCCCTGCCAAGCCGGCGCGACACAATATCGAAAATGTAAATTTTATCACATTCATCTCGCATAACTGATATTTAAACCGCCTGAGTTACCCGCATCGAAACAAAGCCTGATCACATGGCAGCCCTCTTCCAGAGAGCCTTTAGACGAGCACTCGTTAAAGAAGGCTGCCACGAACTCCGCTGTTAGCACTGAGCATCAGTCACCCCACCAGCTTGAGCGTCCGCTTCTCCTGCGCGCTCTGAAACGCCGTATCGACGATCTGCTGACCAATGCGGGAGATGTCGAGGCGGAGCGGACCGATGAGCGGTGCGCCGGTTTCAAGGTGGTGAATGACGTGCTCGACCGGGTTGCGGTTCGGCGCGAGAACGGGATCGACGGCCACGTCGAAGCCTTCGGGCTTGGCGCGGGTCTGGACGCGCACGGTCGGCTCGTAATCGTAGCAGGAAATCGTGCCGTCGGTGCCTTTGAGGACGAAACCGCACTTCGGCTGCGGCTGGAAGGTCCAGGGATCCGTGAAGGTGCCCCAGCGCGTCTCGCTTTTGCTCAAACCGAAGCTGTAACGGATCACGGCCACGGCATGTTCATCGACCTCCAGTCCGACGGGTTCGTCCCAGACGCCGGTGACTTCGAGCGGGGCCTTGCCACCGAGATGCCAGGTGCCCAGCGTGGTGCCGTAGCCCATGTAATCGAGCAGCGATCCCCCGCCCTGCGCCTTGCTATAAAACCAGCTCGCGGCCTTGTCGGCGGCACTGGGTTCCTTTTCGATCTTGTCGGCACCGTGGTAGAGCGGGCCACGATTGCCGCCGTGATGGTGAAACTCGCGCACCTCGCCGATGACGCCTTCCTGAATCAAACGATGCGCCGTCTGCTGCCCGGCATCCCACACCAGCGGCCAGTTCACCGTGAGCAGCTTGTCATGCGGCTGCATGGCGGCGATCATCGCATCCGCCTCGTCCAGCGATCCGGCGAAGGGTTTCTCCATGATGATGTGCGTGCCGAATGGGGCGATCCTTTTCACCCACTCGCCATGCTTCGAGGCCGCAGGACAAAGGATGACGATGTCCGGCTTGGTCTGTTCCATGCAGGCCCGGTAATCGGTGAACACCTGCCCTTCGCCGAGGCTGAAATTCCGCGTGGCATCCACCAGCCGCTCCGGCTGTTCATCGCAGATGCCCACGATCTCGGCGTTGGGATGCTCGAAGGTCTGCCGCAGCAGGTCACCCATGTGAAAGTGGTCGAAGTTAATGCCTGCGATGCGCCATTGTTTGCTCATAAGCCGTCATCGAAGCCGAGACGTCGCAGAATGACAATCTGATTTTAGCTCTCGACCTTCGGTGACGGAGCGCGGACTTCAGTCAGCAGTATACTCAGCCGGCACTTGTTGCTCCGCACTTCGTCGAAGATGCAGCGGCACAAAAAAACTGCGCAGGCGGTGCATTGCACGGCCTGCGCAGGATTTGCAGTTCTAGATTTCAGCCAAGAATCAGGCGTGTTCAGCCTGGGCGGATGCAGGTTTGTAAATGACGAACATGTAGATGGCGGTGAGCAGGCCGCCAAGACAGGCCGCAATCCCCACCAGGAATGTCCAGGAATTGTCCGTGGAGCCGCCAACCAGGATGGCGGTGTCAGTGTTCGTCGGCAGGTAGCGCACTTGAACTTTGGGATCGCTGATGGTGTCGCCAGAGACATGGGCTTTGAAGAAGCCGCTGGTAACCTTGAAGGGTTTCTTCTGGGGAACTCCGGTCTGCGGAGAAAAGCTCACATCGAAACTGTAGCTCGACGAGCGACGGCGTCCGCTGCTGGATTCGCCTCCATCAATGACTCCTTCGACGGTAATGCCATCTTTTTCCAGTTCGGCGAGGCTTTGCTTGGTGTTGTAGCCTTGAATTGCCAGGAAGGGGCCTGCAAGGATAGCGATGACGGCGACGAGTTTGATTTGCGTAGGTTTATCCATATGTATTGAATTGAATTCGGCCACCGTTCTAAAAAGACGGAGAACATGCGTCAATATTTTTTTGCAGTCATCGAGCCAGCGCGGCAACTGGGCGAGTTTGGGGACTGGTTCCGGGGGCGGATGGCATCCGATGGGCCGACGGCGCGGAACAAGGCGCGGGCCAGGAACACCCGTTCGCGAGTTCCCCGACCGAAACATTGCCCGAGGTCGGAGGGCCGCCGAGAGTGGGGCTGCATCGTGAAACTCGGAGATCATCCCCCTTGGCTTCGGCGACTTCATCGGCGGCTGTCAATTGGTTGCACCCTGACGTCGTTTCCCGTCAGGTTCAGGCATGGGGCGGGAAAGAATTTGGGAAAGAACGACAACGACGTTCTCGTGATGAGCACCCACATCGGATGCAGGCGCTTCCTCCGGTGAGAGAATGGCCCCTTCAGTTGTGCGCCAACCTGATCGAACCCATCCACTGCCATGAAACAACGCCTCCGCCTCCTGCTCCGCGCTTCCTTCGTCATGCTCATGCTGGGCATCACCGCCACGCCGCTCCTCGCCGATCTGCCACAACAACGCAAAGCCCTCGACGAACTCCAGGCCGCCAAGAAAGCCGACGACCCCATGCCGTTGCTGGAGTCCGCCAAAGAACGCATCACCAAGGCCAACAAGGGAAACAAGGGTGGCGACAAGGAAGACGTCATCGACAAGATCGACGAGGCCATCAAGGAGTTGCAAGCAGGCAACAGGAGCAAAATGGAGCAAAAGATCAACGCGGCCATCGCCAACCTCCATCAGGGCAAGGACAAGTCGAAACGGCCGAAGTGAGGCCGCATCGCCGGAGATTTACACGCTTGGCAATCCAAGGACGATCCGTTACCATCCGTTATCATGGCTACCCAAGAACTCTTTGCCCAAGCCGCTCGTCTTCCATCCGAGGAGCGGCGTTTCCTGGCTGAAATCATCTGGGAGACGGTGGATGCGGATTTACCTGCCCAGTGGGACAATGACTCCACCATCGCCACCGAAGTCGAGCGGCGCTTTGAGGCGTTCAAGGCCGGCCGGGAGCGTGGTTTGTCGCATGACGAGGTGTTTGCCGCTGCCAAAGCACTTGTGGCATGAAGGTGGTTTATTCGGAGCACTTCCAGGCGGAGCTGTGCTGTATCACCGGACGCTACAGCACCGAGGACAAGGCACTTGGCCGACGTTTCGTTCAAACGGTCGAAACTGCGACCTTGGAGATTCAGGCGGATCCGCTGCGCTGGCGGATCTTTGATGGCCGCGTACGTCGCTGCCTCGTTCCCCGCTTCCCGTACATCATCTATTATTTGGTGGAGGACGATCTGCTCTACTTCGGGGCCTTGCTGCACAGCGCTCGGCACCCGGAGACCTATCGCACGTCGTTCACGGATCTGTAGGCAGAGATGAACCACAATGCGATTCCGCCAGCGGGCGTCGGCGAGTGTGCGGGATTCGTCCTCAACGGAGCTTTGGCTTGTGGTGCAGCACACATTCTCCAGATTCCCATCCTATGAAATACTTCCTGCTTCTTCTGCACCTGGTTGTGCTGTCGTCGTGCCAGACCACCGCGGATTACCGTGCGGGCAGCGTGGCCGAAGCCAGGGCGTATGCCAGGAGAGCGGTGGAGCTGGGCGTCGTGCACCAGGGCGGCGAGGCGGCGTTGGTCGCGGAGAAATCGAACGGCAAGCCCTTGGAAAAGCCATGGAACCCCCAAAAGATCGACAACTTCCTGACCCAGTATGCGGCGGAGCATCCGCGCCTCGTGGCGATCAATCGCGCCGCCACCCAGGGGGAGATCAGTGAGAAGGAGCGCGAGGTTCTCGTAGCGGTGCTCAAAGGGCAGGAAGAACGGAGGGCCGAACAAGAGCTTGCCGAGCGGCAGGAAGCCGCAGCCGCACTCAATCAAACGGCCGCCATGATGGATCAGACCTCGTCGTTCCGGCAGAACTCGGCGCTCATGCAGGCCACGCCCACATCGTCCTATTCCGGGTTCGGCACCGGCTTCGGTGGCAGAGCCTACTGAGGTGGGATGTTTGAGCATGCCGGGAGGTCGAAGGAAACACCGCAGAGGTGAGAAGACCGCAGAGAGATCAGCTCCTGTGTCTCTGTGTTCCTCGGTGACCTCGGTGGTGAATCCACCGGGGAACTTGGATCAACCACAGAGAGCACGGAGAGGCACAGAGGATGAAGTTTTTCAGGTCTCTGCGGTCTTCTAATCTCTCGCGGTGCCAATCATCGGTTGGGCGGCATCTGTCATGAAGTTGCAGCCTGAGGCATTTCCCCAGACTTCCAAACCGGTCACACCGCGAGAGTTGAGATAACCGCAGAGAAAGGCCATTCAGAAAGTCTTCTCCCGAATAACTTGGCTGGTAAAAGATGGGTGGTAAAAAATGAGAACCGCTGTTTGCGGATCTTTTACCGCCCATCTTTTACCAGAGAAAGTTACTCCTTGCTCCACACCCCAGTCGCGCGGCGTTCCGGTGCTCTGCGGTTATCCAAACTCTGCGCTGCTTCCATGCAGGGCTGCTGGGAGATTTCGCGGCGGAGCCGGAACGAGCACGCCGGGAGGTCGGGGCGGGTGGCGCGAACAGGCGGTGAGATGGGGACGTGGCTGAGAGGAGATTGCCTGTCGCTGATCAGTGCGATTGGGCCGCTGGCTTGCGCAGTTGCCGCATGATGCGCAACTGCCTGCTTACCTCTTGGCGGTCGAGCAGGCCCTCATCATAGAGAGGTTTGAAAAAGACACTCGGGCGCGGATGCTTCCTCCCGGAAATGGAGGGTTTGCCCGCAAGCTCCAGGCGTCCCCCGACCTCGTAAAAAACGGTCAGATGATCAAAGCCCACGCCTTGGATGAATTTGATGATTTTCTCCACCGTGAGACGTCCGCAGTATCGCTCGCAGGTGGCGATGGTGTGCTCGGAGATGCCTGCTCGGGTGGCTAGTTCCTTCGGTGACAGGTCGGCATGCGCTCGGAGCTGGCCCAGCAACTGGCTGAGCATCCGGCTGTGCCAGGAGACACGGGCGGGTTTTCGTTTCATGCCGGCATTTTGCCAGACCGTGCGCAAAACGACAATCAAATTACGGAGATGGCCGCCTACGGAACACGCGGAACAGACGGAAAGCCAGCAACGTCACAAGCATGATAATCACCTTTGAACGGAGTCATGGTAAAGCCCTTTTCCGAGTGTTCCGTGTGTTCCGTAGGCCATCCGTTCCCGTTTTCAGATTCAGTCACTCTCTCGCGTTTCCTCCAACCTCCGCCCCCTCTCCGCAGTGCTTCCATGCAGGGCATCTGGGAGATTTCGAGGCGGAGCCGGAACGAGCACGCCGGGAGGTCGGGGGCGGGTGGCGCGAACAGGCGGAGCGATTGGGACGTGGCTGAGAGGCGATTGCCTGTCGCTTGTCTATGGGTTGCGCCTTGGCGTCGTTTCCTGCTTTCCACATCACTGAAGCGCAAGCCTAGAAAGCGTACCTGTGATGAACTGGCCCAATCCAGTTCCTTCGATGTCTGGGCGGCCCATTTCCCTGAACAGCAGCCAGTTCTTGGATTTCTCCCACTTCTTTCCGGAAGCGCCAAAGATTTCAAACTCACCAAGAGCTACAGTCCCTGGGCAAAGTTTATCCAGTGCTTCCTGAGTGATATAATTCTCTGTGGAGTGCCGATCTGTGGCAAACACGTTGAACCCTAGAGAAGCGCACAGGTCGTGAAATGGCCTGACTGCTTCGGACATGTCCATTGATGAATCCGTCCTCTCACTGTCGAATACAATGCTGACAGAAGCAGCACCCAGCCTCTTCAGTTCGGCCAGTTCGTCGGCAATCTTCTCGGGTGGTGCCTTGATCCAATCGGAACCATTGAGCGACCAGATGAGGAAATGTTGTTCGAGATTAAACTTCCTCAGAATCTCTCGAAACGCCTTAATGTCAGTCCTCCCCTCAACCAAAAGCAGGTGATTAGCTCCAAGCTCTGCAAACTGGCTATATCCCATCTCAGAGATGGATTGCGCAATGGTTGGGTTCAAATGTTTGCCAAAGGGTTCAAGCCTTCTGGCTCCTGACGCATCCTTCGTCATCATCAGCACGCGATCAGCAACGCT
This sequence comes from Prosthecobacter sp., assembly GCF_034366625.1. Classification (NCBI taxonomy): domain Bacteria; kingdom Pseudomonadati; phylum Verrucomicrobiota; class Verrucomicrobiia; order Verrucomicrobiales; family Verrucomicrobiaceae; genus Prosthecobacter; species Prosthecobacter sp. Next base: position 131,532 of record NZ_JAXMIH010000007.1, on the reverse strand, counting down.
GCGCGCAAGGCCTACACTGTGCGAGGTTGCAATTAGCCCATAACGAGCCTTGGACGCCAATACCCGCACGAACGCCTCTTGCATTTTAGGGTGGAGACCAATCTCCGGCTCATCAATCAATATCCAGTCCGGGGCCGCAATCATGGCGTTGCCAAGAACAATAATGTAATGAGATAAGCCATCACCTAACTCACTCAGGGAGAAACGGCCTTCATCAGTTCTGACAAGCAACTGACTCCCATCTTTTGCGACTGTGATTTCGAATCGGCTAAACCCGAACAGAACCCGAAGCTCTTCCACTAACGCGCTGACTTTTTCCGCGTCGGAAATCCGCTTTCCGTTCGCCCATTCATCCCACTGAGCAACGAACTGCTGGCCAATGTGCATTCCATAAATGTCACCTTGAGCGTTGACTGTTGGGCTGCGAAAAGCCGGCACATAAAGCGCGTTGGTAAACAGTGACATGGCTCTAAAACGGCTTTCGGGAGTCACATTGTCCCCTCGCACGTCCATGTGTACTCCCACGGCATTTGAGTGGATGCCGGCACGTGAAGTAAACGACACGGTCCACTTTGCAGTGTCATTCGCAACAGCAACACTGAAGCTACTAGTTGGATTTGAACGACAAACCAGCGTCTCAAAGCTTGTGGAGATCTGAGCGTCATACTTGCGATTGTCACGCTTTGCCGCAGGTTCAATCACATTCTTCAATTCGACAAATGCACGAAGGAGTGCGCTTTTGCCGACATTGTTTGGACCCAGAATAAACGTAATGCCCTCACTAACCGTCATTTCAACGGGATGTGATAAACCAAAGGGACGGTAGTTCTGAAGAGTGTAACTAAACTGTTCCATAAAACAAACCTCACCCCACCGCCTCAACACACCTCCCGCACAGCGTCGGATGCGCGTCATGCGTTCCGACATCCGGGAGGTGCTTCCAGCAGCGGGCGCATTTGTGGTGGCTGGATTCCGTCACGACGGCGGCGAGGTCGGTGCCTCGGGTGATTTGGAGGTCGCTGAGGATGAGGAATTCGTGGAGGGTGGCGGGATCGCTGAAGACGGGATGTGTAAAACCTTCGGCAGGCAGCGTCAGAGCGACGGTGGCTTCGAGGTTGGAGCCGATCTTTTTTTCCTGGCGGGCTTTTTCGATGGCCTGCTGGATGACGACGCGAACCTTGAGGAGTTCCTCGACAGCGGCGGTGGCCTCAGTGCCGGCGAAGGCGGCGTTGGGCTGCGGGAAGCCTTCCATGTGGACGCTGTCGGTGTGGCCCAAGTGTTCCCAGACTTCATCGGCGGTGAAGGCGAGGATGGGGGCGATGAGTTTTGTCAGCGTCTCGGTGATCTCGCGGATGGCGGCCTGGGTGGCGCGGCGGCGCGGGCTGTTCGCCGCATCGCAGTACATCCGATCCTTGGTGATGTCGATGTAGAGGGCGCTGAGCTCGGTGGCGAAGAAGCTGTTCACCACGGTGAAGACCTTGCGGAAGTCGTAGGCGGCGTAGGCGGTGACGCACTCGGCGGTGATGGCGTGGAGGCGCTCCAAGATCCAGCGGTCGATCAAAGTGTAGTCCGCAGATTTCGCAGATTTCTCAGATGGGGATTTTGAATCTGAATCTGTGGAAATCTGTGAATCTGTGGATGGAACTCCGGGGTTGGGGGCGTCGTGGAGGTTGCCGAGCAGCACGCGGAAGGTGTTGCGGATGCGGCGGTAGGATTCGCCGGTCTGCTGGAAGAGTTCTTCGCTGAAGGGGACTTCGTTTTGGTAATCGACGCTGCTGACCCAGAGGCGGACCATGTCGCCACCGTACTTGTTGTAGTAGTGGTCGGCGGTCATGGGCTTGGAGCTTTTGCCGGTGCCCTGGTCGCTCTTGCTGATCTTTTTGCCGCTGGTATCGACGACGAAGCCGTGGGTGATGACGCTCTTGTACGGAGCGGCGTCGCGGGCGACGATGCTCATCATGAGGCTGCTCTGGAACCAGCCGCGATGCTGGTCGGTGGCCTCGATGTAGAGATCGGCGGGGCAATGCAGCTCGGGATGGCGGTCCAACACGCTGACGTGGCTGCAACCGGAGTCGATCCACACGTCGAGCGTGTCGTTGCCGCGCTTCGTGTCGGCAGGCAGGCCGACAGCCTCGGCCCACCAGGCGTCGTTTTGTTCGAACCAGAGATTGGTGCCCTGCTTCTCAACGATGTCGGCCACTTTGCCGATGATGTCGGTGCGCATGATGATCTCGCCTTTCGCATCATAAAAAACGGGACAAGGCACGCCCCAGGTGCGCTGGCGGCTGATGCACCAGTCGGGCCGGCCACTGACGGTGCCGTGGATGCGATTGCGCGAGGACGCGGGCAGCCAGGTGACCTTGTCGATCTCGCTGAGTGCCTTCTCGCGGATGGCGTCGATCTTGATGAAGAACTGCTCGACGGCACGGAAGATGATCGGCGTTTTGGAGCGCCAGCAATGCGGATACTGGTGGACGTATTTTTCGTTGCCAAGGATCGCGCCCTTCGCGGTGAGGATCTCGATGATGCCGTCGTTGCTGGAAAAGACGTGCTTGCCGACGAAGTCGGGCAATCCGCACTCGGCGGTGAATTTGCCCTCGGCATCGACGGGCGAAAGGATGTCAAGCCCGTGCTCGCGGCCAGCTTGGTAGTCGTCTGCGCCGTGGCCGGGGGCGATGTGGACCGCGCCGGTGCCGGTGTCGTCGGTGACAAAGAGGGTGTTGATGACCTTCGAGGTGCGCGGGAGGAAGGGATGCTGCGCTTCGAAGCCGTTCAAAGCGCTGCCTTTGAAGGAATCGTTCGCATGCGCGGCATCGAGCACGAAGCCGGTGCTGGCGGCGAAGCCTTCAAGACGTGACTTCGCAATGACGAGCTTCTCGCTGCGGCCGTCGGCATGCGTGAACTTGCCGCAGACGTAATCAAACTCGGGATGCAGCGCGATGGCGAGGTTCGCGGGCAAGGTCCACGGCGTGGTGGTCCAGATGACGAGCGATGCGCCTTCCGCTCCGGGCGGTGGCGTGACGAGCGCGAACTTCACGAACACCGCAGGCGAGGTTTTCTCCTTGTACTCGACCTCGGCTTCGGCGAGCGCGGTTTGCGCGCCGTAGCTCCAGAGCACGGGGCGCTTCATGCGATAGACGAGGCCTTTTTCGACGGCTTTGCCAAAGGTGCGCAGGATACCGGACTCGTAGCCGGGATCGAGTGTGAGGTACGGATTCTCCCAGTCGCCGAAGACACCGAGGCGCTTGAAGCTGGTGCGCTGGATGTCGATGTACTTGCGTGCCTCGGCCTCGGAGAGCGTGCGGATTTGGACCGGCGTGAGACCAGCGGCAGATTTGACGACTTTGAACTCGATGGGCAGGCCATGGCAGTCCCAGCCGGGGATGAACGGCGCGTGGAAGCCGGCCATGGTCTTCGACTTCACGATGAGGTCCTTCAGCACCTTGTTCAGCGCGGTGCCCATGTGGACGTCGCCATTCGCAAACGGCGGGCCGTCATGCAGGATGAAGGTGGGCTTGCCTTTGCTCTGAGCGACGATGCGCTGGTAGAGCTTCCCCTCCTGCCACTTCGCGAGGCGCTGCGGCTCCCGCGTGACGAGATCGGCCTTCATGGGAAAGTCGGTCTTCGGCAGGAGGACGGTGTCTTTGTAGTTCTTGGCAGTGTCAGGGGCGCTCATGGATTCGGGAAAAAGGAGGGCGAGGGTAGCGCGGGCGTGGCGGGTGGCAAGGGGTGCGTTAGTCGAGGAAGTTCTTGGTTCCTGGTTCTTGGTTGGGCTGTGGCTCGTCGTTGATTCACTGCGTTCACCCCTGCGGGGCAGCCTTCGGCTGTCTGTCTCGCTATCGCTCGGCTGTTCTCCTACTCGTCCTCGATCCTGCGGCTTCCTTTGGCCCATATGAGGCGCTGTACAAAATCCCTTGATGGCCCGAGCATGCGGATAAAGCTCCCTGCCACTGGATGGAGCCGTCCCCTCACCGCCCAAGCCCATGAAAACAACCCTCCTGAAGGCGCTCATTTTCCTGCTCAAGGCGGTGATCGTCGTCCCGCTGGGCGTCTCAGTCCTGTGGATGGAATACCAGATCGCCGCGTTGCTGCTCGATGCGTTGATGGGGAAACCCTACGTACTGGACGGCACCGAGCTGTGGTGGACCCGCAACGCCGTCTGGAGCCTCATCATCTTCGGCTCGATCTACTGCTTCAACCGCGACAAGTTCGAATGACGCCATGCGCTGAGGAGAGTTGCCGCCTCGATCTTGCAGGTTTGATTCACCCTGAATGACACGGATGCACGACAGCCATGCCCACCCTCGCCCATGATTGCGGAATGGAAACGCACGGACTACACTCGTCCCATGCCCGTCAGCGCCATCGTGCAGGAACAAGCCGCCACCTATGGCACCCCGCCTTCGCGCGAGGTGCTGGAGATGGCGCAGCAGGCCGTGCGCGATTTCCATGAATGCTTCTGGTGGTGGGATGAGAAGGCGGAACTCAAGACCCGGGACGAAGTGCGGCAGGTCGTCGAGAATCTGCGCAAAAGCGGCGGACACCGGGCGTGGTGGACGGCTCAAAAGATTCACAAATGCCTTTAACCAGCTTCCAGAAGGACGTGCTGGCGGTGATTGCCGGCAATCGCAGTGAAGACAGCCACTTCGCCGGTGGTCTCGTACTGAATGCCGCCGAGGACTCTCCTCGGTTCAGTCACGACTTCGACATTTTCCATGAACTGGCCGAACAGGTGGCTGGATCAAGTAATCTGGATGTCAGCAGCCTGAAACGAGCTGGATTCCAAGTCACACTGCAAAGTGGCAACTGGGATGAGCCCTGTAGTTTCCGAAAGGCTGTTGTCACCAAGGGAGATGACAAGGTCGAGATAGACTGGGCGGCCGATTCGGCGTTTCGATTCTTTCCTATCGAACGTGATCCGTTGCTTGGCTGGAGGCTGCACCTGTTTGATATGGCAACGAACAAGGCCCTCGCACTCGCCGCACGCTCGGTAACCCGCGACTACATTGACATCGTGGAGCTGCACAAAACCTACCCGCTGCCGGCCATCATCTGGGCGGCTTGCGGCAAAGACCCGGGATACAGTCCCATGCTGCTGCTGGAAATGATGCGCCGGTTTGCACGCATTCATCCCGACAAGATCAGCGCCATTCAGGCGAGACAGATTGATCAAGTCGCGCTCAAGATCGCCTGGACGGACATGCATGTGTACGCCGAGGAAGAAATGACCAGACTCGCCGACACACAGCCGGACATGCCAATCGGCGTGGCATTCGTCGATGTGAACGGCCAGCCGGGCTGGATCGGCACGGACCCGACGTTGAAGATTCATCGTCCCAGCATTCGTGGCTGCCTGCCGACGGTGCATCTCGGTGACGAGGAACAAATTTAGAGCAAAGCAGGCGGTTGCTGCGGCTGGAGGGTAGCGTATCGCTCCTGCCTCATGCTGCGTCGTTTTCTTTTCTCCGTCCTCGTTCTGCCCTCGCTCTCCCCTGCCCTGGAGGTTCAGGTTTCACCCACGCTCTCGCTTGCACAGGCCGTGCAGCAAGTGCGCGAGGCCCGCAAGGCCGGTGACGCGTCTCCTGCCACGATCGTTTTGCCAGAAGGCACCAGCGAACTCTTGCAGCCGATCCAACTCGAAGCGCAGGACTCCAATCTGACGATCACCGGCACGAAAAGCACGCTGATCGGCGCTCCGCTCGTCACTGGCTGGAAAAAGCACGAAGGTGAGATCGTGAAAGCGGATGTCTCGAAGCTGCTACCGAAGGGCTTCCTGCCAAAACAACTGCTCTGCGACGGCGAGCGACAGATCCTCGCCCGCTATCCGAACTTCGACGCGAAAGACCCGCTCTACGGCGGCTGGGCCTTTGTGGCGGAGTTTCCGCCTGCGGGTGCGCCGGAAGGGCATCTTTGGAAACGCACGCTGTATGTGAAGCCCGAAGACGTGCGGAAGTGGGCGCATCCCGAGGATGTGGAACTCGACATCTTCGCGCAATACGGCTGGTGGAACTTCCTTGAGCCCGTCGCCTCGCTCGATCCCGCCACGCGGATGCTCACGCTGAAGAAGGATTGCGGCTATGACCTGCATCCGCACAACCGCTACCACTTCCAAAACGCGCTTGAGGAGTTGGACGCCCCCGGTGAGTGGTTTTACGACAAGCGCACCGGCACACTCTACTTCTGGCCGACGAAGCCGATCTCCGAATGCGAAGTGCGCATTCCCACGCTCGACGGCTTCTTCAAAGTGAAGCCTGGTGCGAAGAAGATCACGATTCGCGGTCTCACACTCATCGGCTGCAGCGGCTCGGCGATCAAGTTCGATGGCTCGGAAGATTGCGTGGTGGAGCGCTGTGTCATCACGCACGTCGGGGACTTCCACGGCAGCGGCATCAGTGTGAGCACCGGGAAGAACGTGCGCCTCTCGCACAACGAAATTAGTTACACCGGCAGCAACGGCATCGGTTTGAGTGGTGGAGATCGCAAGACGCTCACGGGACCGGGCCACATCGCGGAGGACAACCACATCCATCACATGGGCGTCTTCAACAAGAACGCCTGCGGCATCAGCATGTATGGCGTGGACAACACCGCGCGGCACAATCACATCCACGACGGCCCGCGCATGGGCGTGCAGATGAGCGGGAACAACCTCATCATCGAATACAACCACCTGCATCACCTCTGCCTCGAGACGCAGGACGGCGGTGCCATCTACACCGGCGGGCGCGACTGGATCAGCAGCCGAGGCAGCAAGTGGCGGTATAATTTGATCCACGACATCGTCGGCTGCGGCCAGGAGGCAGGAGGCTTGAAGCATCCGTGGTTCACCTTCGGCCTCTACCCCGACGACAACAGCGGCGGCCTCGACATCATCGGCAACATCGTCTTCCGCGTGGCCCACACGCCCATCCACATGCACAACTCGCGTGACTGCATCGTGGAGAACAACATCTTCGCCCTCGGCGGGAAGTTTCAGTTCGACCTCCACGGTTGGACGAAGGAGCAGCGCTTTTACACCAACCATCTCGAAACCATGATCAAGGGCTACGACTCCGTCGCTGGACTGCCTGCGTGGAAGAACATGCGCAATATGAATCTCCACCCGAAGGACGCCATCCGCGACGACGGCACCATGATGAGCGGCAATGTCTTTGAGCATAACATCATGTTCGGCGACACCCCCGGCGTGAAGTATGGCGACATCCGCAACGCCACACCGAAGTGGAACTCGATTGATCACAACCTCGCTTGGAACAACGGTCACCCCATCGTCACCGGCATCAACAAGGTCGGGCCCGACAAGGCAGGCGAGCCACTCCTGGTCGAGGGTTTTGACAAAGCCGAGCCCGGCAAGCTTCCCAAAGGCTGGGGCTTCAACCACCGGCCCAATCCCAACGTGCAACTCGTCACCGCCGACGGAGCCCTGCGCATTGATTGCGCCCTCGGCCAGGATCCGAAGAACCCCAAGAGCGTCTTCCACGGCCCCGATGTGCCGATCAAGCCCGGTGCCGCCTATCGCGTGAAACTCCGCGTCAAATCCAGCGAACCCACGGCCAAGTTCAGCCTCGCCTTTGCCTCCTTCAAAAATGGCGAAGGCTACTGGCAGGCTGGCAGCACCAGCCTCACCGCCACCAACGAATGGCGCGAAGTCGAAGCCACGGGCCGCATGTTGATCGAGAACGAAACCGGCTGGAAACCGTGGATGACCGCCTTCTGGCTCCGCATCGATTGCCACGAGCCGGAGGGACAGGTCTTCATCGACGACGTTCGCATCACCGAAGCCGAACCTCTCGACGAATGGTCGGCGTGGCAGGCCGCTGGCTGGGACCAGCACAGCCTCGTCGCCGATCCACTCTTCATGGACTGGAAGAACGACGACTTTCGCCTCAAACCCGAGTCACCTGCCTTCAAGCTCGGCTTCAAGGCTATCCCCGTGGAGAAGATTGGGGTGAGAGAATGAGAAGTTGTCACCTCGCTTGCCCAAGTCTGGAGGCCCGCGCCCCGTTGACGCACCCAATCCGCGCCGAGCCAAAGCACCTTCCACGGCCACTCACTCCATTGCCCAAGCTCTGGATCACAGCATCGCCCGAAACTCAGCTTCGGTGATGATCTTCACGCCGAGCTTCGTGGCTTTGTCGAGTTTACTGCCCGCGTCTTCGCCAGCAAGCAGGTAGGTCGTTTTGCCGCTGACACTGCTGCTGACTTTGCCGCCGTTGGCGCGGATGGTGTCAGCGATGGTTTCGCGGTCTTCGCTCAAGGTGCCGGTGATGACCCAGGTGGTTCCGTTGAGCTTATCGGAGGCGGCGGTGACGGTTCGTTGCGCGAAATTGAGGCCCGCTGAGCGCAGACGGTCAAGCAGGGCGGCATTGTGCTCGTCGCGGAACCAGGCGTGGATGCTCGGGGCGACGATGGCACCGATGTCGGGGCATTGCGTGAGGTCTTCGATGCTTGCTGAAGCGATGGCATCGATGCTGCCGAAGTGTTCGAGCAGCTTGCGGGCACCGCCCGCGCCGACGTGGAGGATGCCGAGGCCGAAGACGAGCCGCCACGGGTCCTGCTGCTTGCTGGCTTCGATGGCTTTGAGGTAGTTGTCGATGCTCTTGGTGCCGACGCGATCGAGTCGGGCGAGCAGCAGTTCGTTGAGGCCGTAAAGATCAGCCACATCGCGAACGAGCTTCAACTCAACGAGCTGGGCGATGACGGATTCGCCAAGGCCGCTGATGTCCATGGCGGCACGACTGACGAAGTGCTCGATGCGGCGCTTCACGACTTCCGGACAGTGCGGATTGGGGCAGCGGATGACGACCTGCTCCTCATCGCGATGCACGCCAGTGCCGCACACGGGGCAATGCGTGGGCGCTATCACCACGCCTTCATCGCCCTTGCGATGCTCTTTTTTCACCGTGACGACGGCGGGGATGATCTCGCCGGCTTTTTCGATGACCACGATGTCGCCGACGCGGATGTCTTTGCGCTCGATCTCCTCGTAGTTGTGCAGCGTGGCGTTGCTGACGGTGCTGCCGCTGATCAAGACGGGTTCCAGACGTGCCACAGGCGTCAAAGCGCCGGTGCGGCCCACTTGGATGTCGATGGCGAGAAGTTTCGTCTCCGCCTGCTCCGGCTGATACTTGTAGGCGATGGCCCAGCGCGGGGCTTTGCTCGTCACACCAAGTTCGCGTTGATCGGCGAAGCTGTTGACCTTGATGACGGCACCATCGGTCTCGTAGGGCAGTGATTTGCGTTTCTCATCGAGTTCACGAATCGCCGTGAGCAAACCTTCGGCGCTGTCAGCATGCCAGATGAGATCGGCTTTGCGCAATCCGGCGGCATCGAGCAGCGCGTACACCTCAGTCTGCGATTGCACGTCGCTGGCTTCGACGAGGCCGTAGAAAACGATGTCGAGCGGACGTTTGGCAACGGTCTTCGGATCAAGCAGCTTCAAGGTGCCGGCGGTGGAGTTGCGCGGGTTGGCGAAACGCGGCTCACCGGCCTCGTCGCGTTCTTCATTCAGCTTGGCGAAGCCTGCCTTAGGCATGAAGACCTCGCCGCGCACTTCGAAGGTCTGTGGTCCGTCTTTGGGCAGTCGCAGCGGCAGTCGCTTGATGGTTTTGAGGTTGTTGGTGACGTCGTCGCCGGTTTGGCCGTCGCCACGCGTCGCGCCGTGCTTCAAGACACCGTTTTCGTAGCGGATCGTGATGGCGACGCCATCGACCTTCGGTTCGATGACGCAGTCGATCTTCTCACGACCCAAGCCTTTCTGCACCCGAGCAAAGAAGGCGGTGAGTTCTTCCTCGGAGTAGGTGTTATCGAGGCTCATCATCCGCACGGTGTGCGTGATCTGCGTGAAGCCTTCCAGCGGAGCGCCGCCGACGCGTTGAGTGGGGGAATCGGGTGTCAGCAGGTCAGGAAACTTCGCCTCGATGTCCTGCAGCTCACGCAACAACACGTCGAACTCCTTGTCCGAGATGACCGGCTTCGCCTCGACGTAGTAGAGGCGGTTGTGGCGGTGCAGTTCGGCGCTGAGAAAGGCGGCGCGGGCGGCGGCTTCGGCGTGGGTCATGGTTCTGATCTGATTAGCCGCAAAGAGGCGCAAGGAAACGGGAAAAAGCAGCTTCGTGAGAAGGCATGTTTTGTAGTTCCGCCTTTAGGCGGCTCAGGGAGCCGGCTAAAGCCGGGACTACAGTGCGGGATCACTCCTTCTCCTCCACCCAGGGCGTGCCGCGCATGAGGTGTTTCATGAGGAAGGCGGAGCCGAGCATCAGGACGGCTTCGATGACGAGAAAAAATTCAAAGTGGCCGAGATGCCACATCCAGCTCGCGAGTCCGCCGACGATGCCGGCGGCGACCATGGCCCCGGCCATCATGAGACAGCCTGCGGCGGTGTTTTTGACCTCCTCAGAGGGTTTGGAGAGCGGCAGCCACTGGCCGAGGATTCCGCTGACAAGCGAGAACGCGGGCAGAAACAGCACGGCGGGCAAACTGAGCGCCAGCGGTGCCAACGAGCGCTGAATGCCGCACAGGATGGCGGTCTGAACGATCAGCACCGGGAAACTCAGCCAGAAGAGCACGGCCTTGCGCGAGCCGTGAAACAGCGGCGTCCAATGTGGCAGCGGCGCGGTGCGGAAAAACGCGGCGGCACGCCAATGCTCGGAGCAGCCAAGAAACATCATGGCCTGCAAGGACACCATGCCGAGAAAGCAGGTGGCGAAGCCCTGCATCATCATCGCGGCCTGCGCACCCGCGGCACCACGTCCCCCAGCCGGAAACAGCATGATGAGCGGCATGATGAGCATGGGGGCGACGCCGGGATAGAGCCGCAGTTTGATCTCGCGATCCCGCACGAGGTAAGCGGAGGTCAGCATGAACGACTGGCGCTCGACCGGATCACGCAGCCACCAGCGCAGCGGCGGCAGTTTGACGAGCGCGGCAAGCCAGACGCCACGCGGCTTGCTGCTGCCCTTGGCGGTGCCTTCGGACTCGTTCAGGTTCATGAGGCCCTGGCCGTAGGCGCTGCCGAGTTTTTCGAGGGCGAGCCAGCTTGTGACGGCGGTGACGAGAATAGCGAGCGCCGCTGGCAGCCAGAGCGAGGCGGGATTCAAGGTGGTGCCGCCGATCAGGGCGTCGAGCGCACCGAACCACATCGGCGGCAGCGCCAGCAGCCAGCCACTGACGTTTTCGAGATGCTTGAAGGTGTCCAGCTTCAGCATGTGCGGCATGATCTGGCCGCTGAGGATCATGACGATGGTGAGGAGCGACTGGACGGAGGCGAGGAGGTTGTCGAAGCGCTCCCGACCGAACCACTTGAGGCAGACATTGTAAACGAGCACGATGCTGGCGGCGGAGAACAGCATGAGCAGCGTGGTGGAAAACAGATGCGCGGGGATGAAGCGCCACGTCGCGCCCTTGCAGCCCAATCCGGCGACGAATCCGGCGAGATTGAGCGCCAGGGCGAGCATCAGCGCGAATCCGGCGAGCACGGCGCACTTCGCGCGCAGCATCTGCTGCGGGGTGACGGGCCGGTGCAGCAGGATTTCCGCCTCCTCCTTCATAAAGAGCATTGTGCCCGCGCTGGAGGCCAGGGTGAGCGAGGCAAACATGAAGGTGAAGCCGTGCAAAGCGCTGGCGAAGACGAAGGTGTCCGCGTTTCGCGCGAACATGGCCGGAAGGATGCCCACTCCCGCATAAATGAGCATGGTGAAGCCCAGACCGATCTGGCGCTTGGTTTTGTTCGACCCGGCCTGCTGGGCGGCGCGACCGCGAAACAGGAGTTTCCAAAATAGGCTGCGCAGAACCTTGGCAGGCGATGGTGCGACAGCGGTGCTCATGACAGCATGTTTTTGGCAAAGGTCTCGGCCCGCGCTTCATGTCCGCTGAGGCCTGTGAGGCGAGTGAAGAGCTGCTCCAGCGTGTCGGCACCGTGCTGGTGCTGAAGCTCTTGCGGGGTGCCTTCCACGAGCAGTTTGCCCTCCGCGATGATGGCGACGCGATTGCACACGCGCTCGACGACATCGAGCACGTGGGAGCTGTACACGATCGTCTTCCCTTCGCGGGCGAGGGTTTCGAGCAGGGCCTTGAAGCCGACGGCGGCGTTCGCATCGAGACCATCGAGCGGTTCGTCGAGCAGCACGACCTTGGGATTGTGCAGCAGGGCGGCGGTGATGACGACCTTGCGCCGCATGCCTTTGGAATAAGCACCGAGGAGCTTGGAGGTGAGCGTTTGCTCATCCAGCTCGAAGAAATCGAGGAACTGGCGGATGCGGGGTCGCGCCTCGTCTTCGTGGATGCCGTAGAGAGCACCGATCATGAGGAGGAACTCGAGTCCGGTGAGGGATTCATAGACCGCGCCCGAATCCGGCACGAAACCGAGGAGCCGCTTCGCCTCCATGGGGTGCGTAACCACATTCACGCCACAGATCAGAGCCGCGCCTTCGTCCGGCTGAAGCATGCCGGTGATCATTTTCAGCGTGGTGGTCTTCCCTGCCCCGTTCGGTCCCAGCAAACCCACGATCATACCCGGCGGGACATCCAGCGTGAGGTGATCGACGGCGGTTTGAGCGCCGAAGCGCTTCGTGAGACCCTGGATGGAGATCATGGGGCCGGATGATCCATGGCTGGGAGGTGGTTGCAAGGTTGCTCGCGGCGAAAGGCAGGCGGGATGAATTTTAATAGGTATTAACTAAATCCTTGCCGCCAGACTTGAATTGATTATACTGAATATAATTTCAATAATATGCCCCACTTTCCCTCTCAACTGCCCAGCCGCCTGCGCTTTGCCGTGCTGCTGGTGCTTTTTCTTCTGGGTGCCAAGCATGCCACGAAGGCCCAGCAGCCCGGACTGGCCCCCACGGTACCCGTTCCGGCAGGGCAGGCCAATGCGGGCATTTACGTGCCCGTCGGCGAAGGAGCCACGATCAAAGTCAATTTCCCCAGCGCCCCGATCCAGGCGATCATCCCCTTCTACATCCAGCTCACCGGTAAAAAACTCATCCTCGACTCCGCCTTGCAGGGGGAACAGCTCCGCATCGTCTCCCCGCAGATGCTCACCAAGAAGGACGCCATCGCCTTCATTGAGGCCACTCTGCTGCTCAACGGTTACGCCATCATCAACGTCGATGCCACCACCGCCAAGCTGATCAACCATGCCGGCGGCAAAAGCCCCACCGCCGACGGTTTGAAGGTGTACAACTCCCTGCGCGATCTGCCGGAGAGCGAGGAAATCTGCCATTATGTCCTGCCACTCCAGCACATTTCGGCGGATCAGGCATCCAAGGCCTTCCAACAGGTGATCAAACTGCATGCTTATGGCGCGATGACACCGATCTCGAACGACTCGGCCCTCATCATCACCGAAAACAGCGCCACCATCCGCAGCATCTGCGAGATTGCCCAGATCGTCGATGTGCCACCCGCCGAGATCGCCAATGAGATGATCAAGCTGGAGCGCTCCGATGTGGAACTTATCGCCGAGATCGTGAGCAGCATCTTTGAGCAAGAGGAAAAGGCTCAAAGCGCCCCCTCTTCAGTTCCCGTGGCCGCTGTGGCGAATCCTGCCGCGCGTCCGGGCTCGCCGCCCGTGCCTGTCATGAATCCCGCAGGCAGCACGAACACTTCCGCCACCAATCCCGCCGCCTCCCGCGTCAAAATCTTCCCCTACCGCCGCACGAACGAGCTCCTCGTCATCGGACGCCCGGTGGACATCACGTACATCAGAGGGTTGGTCGAAAAACTCGACAAGCAGGACGACGGTGCCAATTTCCTCAAGCGCCGCCTCAAATACCTGGATGTTCAGGATTTTTTGCCTGTGGCCTACAATGCGCTGGCGAAGGACACCGACATTCAGTCCAGCGACGGCGGCGCCTCCAACGGTGGCGGTAAAAGCAGCAGCAGCCGTCGTTCTGGGTCCAGCTCCAACTCTCCTTCGACCGATGCGAGAAACAGCAGTTCCGGCGGCAGCAACTCCGCCTTTGGCACCAATAACAACTTCGGCAGCAGCAGCGGCATGAACACCGGCTCAAACGGTAGCAACCGCACCGGTCTCGACGCACCCGAGGAAGTCGGCGCACCGGAATCCATGATTGTCGGCAAAACACTGCTCATCGCCGATCCGCAGTCCAACAGCCTCGTCGTCTCCGGTTCGCCCGAGCACATCGCCCGCATCGACCAGCTCCTGCAGGAAATGGACGTGCGGCCGCAGCAGATCTACATCTCCGCCATCATCGGCCAGCTCAGCCTGGGCAAAGACTACAATTACGGCTTCGACTTCCTCAAGCTCCTCGATGATTTCAGCGTGCGCAGAGTGGATGATGCGACCTTGTCCACATCCGGTTCAACGGGCAGCACCGGCGCACTCGCCAACGGCAGCATCCAGTTCCCCGCGAACTTCTCCAACTTCTCGTTCAACCAGTTGAATTTTTACGGCCAGATCGGCTCGTTGAGCAACTACATCAAACTCGTGGACGGCAACCGCAACTTCAAGGTGCTCGCCACGCCCAGCGTGTATGCGAAAAACGCCGCCAAGTCCGTCATCTCCTCCGGCCAGCGCATCGCTGTGCCCGCTCAAATTCTCTCCAACGGCGGTTTCTCCGCAGGCATCGCCAGCACCAGCGTCAGCGTGGAATACCGTGACGTGTTGCTCAAGCTCGAAGTCGTCCCGCTCATCAACTCCGACGACGAAGTCACGCTCAAAATCGCCCAGATCAACGACAACATCGTCGGTACGCAGACCATCTCCGGCAACACCGTGCCCACCATCGGCACGCAGGAACTGGTGACCGAGGTGGCGATCAAAAACGGCGCCACCGTCGTCCTCGGCGGCCTGATCACCGAGCGCGTCAACACCACCGAGCGCGGCGCCATCTTCCTGCGCCGCATCCCGATCTTGAAGCACCTGTTTGGCACCACCAGCAAAGAAAACATCCGCGAGGAGCTGCTCATCTTCATCCAGCCGCACATCATCAAGTCGAGCGACCCGCTCGACAGCCCCAACCGCATCGAGAGCGGCCGCACCGACCTCTTTCACGAGTCGATGCAGTTCGGCTCGCCCGCGCTTGAGGACATACCGCGTGCGCTGCCGGTGCGGGAGTGAGGCTCTTCACCACCGCCAAGTTTGTCCTGCCAGGAGAACACAAGCGGATGGCTGTGCGTTCAAAGCAAACAACCGAAGCGGCAGGCTCCGGCTGTTTGTATCCAAGTGAAACAGAATGTCCTGGCTGTTACTTCCTCGCCGCTTCGGCGCGATTTTGAATGTAAGCGCTGCGCGCGGACAGGTAGGCATCGATGGCGTCCTTGGTGGCGTCGTCGTAGGTGGCGAGCTGGCTGGGCAGCAGACGCAGGGTGTTCGCCGATGGCGGCACCATGGTCCAGTCGTGCTCCCAATCATGACCGCCATGCCAGAAGATGCCCCAGTTAATCGGATTGGCGGCGTAATCACCGGCCAGTCCCACGGTCTCACGCAGGCTGCTCGGGCCGAACAGCGGCAGGACGATGTAAGGGCCGTGGCCGATGCCCCAGGTGGCGAGTGTCTGGCCCAAATCCTCGGCCGGCACGTCGGCAAGGGCCGGGATGCGGTCGGACTGACGCAGCAGGCCGCCGAAACCACCGATGGTGTTGACGAAGAACTTGCCTGTCTCCTGCCCGGCACGTTTGAACTTGCCCTGCAGGGCGCAGTTCACAAAGCGCACGGGAAATTTCACGTTGTCGAAGACGTTGTCGATGCCCTTGCGCACAGGTTTGGGGAGCACTTTCTCATAACCTTTCGAGATGGGGCGTACGATCACAGTATAGAGACCGTCATTGAACCAGAACATGGCTCGGTTGAGCGGCTGCAGCGGATCGACGACTTCAACAGCGTATTCATCCTCCTCTTCGATCTGGTCGGCGGCACCTTTGACAGGCTTGTCAGCAGCGGCGGCGGTCTTCGTGGCAGAACCGGCAGCAACCGACTGCTGAGCGTCTGTCTTTTTCGACAGCGTACTGCAATCGGTCAGGAATGGAGAGACGGCCAGGAGAAGAAGGCGAAGGACGAATGAACTGGTTTTCATTGGGGACGGGAGACGGATTGCGTAAGAGAGCTTAACACGGCGTTTGCGCCACCCTTTTTAAATTGGGCATCAAGTTGACTGCGATAATTGGCGATCAGACTGACCCCTTCGATCACCACATCACTGATGCGCCAGCCTCCTATCTGCTCCATGCGGTAGGTGACGCTGTAATGACTGCCTTTGTAAACCATGCTGGTGGGCACATCGACACGACCAGCCGCAGGAGTCACTGCCGTTTGATAAGTGATGACCGGATGCTCGCCCGGAGTGAATTTGTTGCTGTAGGTACGGATGATCAGCGTCGAGAAAAGCTGCGTGGCCTGCTTCTGCTGGGCCGGTGTGAACTGCCGCCAGCCGGGCCCGACCGCACGTTTGGTCATGGTTTCAAAGCTCACGTGCTTGAGGAGAACCGGTCGCACATTCTCCGCCAGAGCGTTGCGATTGGCAGTGCGGTCGGCGACAGCGAGCACCTCATTCACGGCTGATTTGAGGCGTGTCTGTGCTTCAGCGACCTGGGCTGAGACGGCCAGTGGTGTTGCAGCCAGAAGAAGGGTGAGGAACAGGCGCGTGGTCATGGAAGGGGTTCTTTTTCGTCTTTTGCTTTATCGACACTACCAAAGGCCATCTTGCCAATCAATGACTCAAGATCGACCGAAGATTCAGTCATGGTGATTCGTGCGCCTGATTCAAGATAAGTTTCATCTGCTCCAGGAGCGAGGGCCACATACTTGTCGCCAATGAGACCGGTGGTTTTGATTGATGCCATCGTGTCCGTCGGCAGGCGCAGACCGACGAGTACACGCATCGTGACCATGGCAGTGTAGTCCGTGTCATCCACACGGATGTCTTCGACGCGCCCGACGGGCACACCGGCCACCAGCACGCTGCATCCGCTGTTGAGGCCGCCCGCATTGGTGAAGCGCGCCTCAATCATGTAGGTGTCACCCCCAATCAGCGATCCAGAGCCGAGTTTGACGGTGAGGTAGGCGACGGCGGCAATGCCCAGGAGCACAAAGGCACCGACGAAAAGTTCCAGCTTGGATTGTTTCATGAGTCTTCGGAATGAATGGCCTCGCCGCGACGAATGGCAGCAAGAGAACTGCCAAGTGCCGCCGCGCTGTCGCGAAAGTCGCACACCACCGGCTCGGTGGAGGCGGAAAATTCAGCAGGAGTGCCTTCAAAGCACATCCGCCCCTTGTCAAGCAGCGCCACACGGTCGCTGGCGATCAGCGCCTCCGTCAGATCATGCGTGACCACGAGCGCCGTGAAACGGAATTGACGCTGATATTTGGCGATCATGGCAAAGACCGCATTACGCCGCAGAGGATCCAGTCCTGCCGTCGGCTCGTCGAAAAGCACCAGTTCAGGCCGCGTCACGATCGCACGAGCCAGGGCCAGACGTTTCTGCATGCCACCGGAAAGCTGGCTGGGATATCGGTCCTGATGCGCATCAAGCTCAAGCTGTTTCAGCGCTTCCAGGCTGCGCTCACGGATCTCCTTGTCAGACAGGTCGGTGGTCTGCTCCAGCGGCAGCGACACATTTTCCAACGCGCTCAGCGAGTCGAACAACGCGTTGCTTTGAAACAAAAAACTGCAGCGACGGCGAAAGTCGGCACGAGCGGCGGCATCGTCCACCCCAAGAGGCTTGCCATCGAAACGGATGACTCCCTCATCCGGGCGAATCACATCGGCCAGACACTTCAGCAGCACGGATTTCCCCGTGCCACTGCGGCCCAGCACGGTGACCAGGCTCCCACGCGGCACTTCGAGGCTCGCACCAGCGAGCACGACGTTGTCGTCGAAGCGTTTGTGCAGGCCATCAATTTGCAGCAGCAGGTCAGGTGTGGCGGCGCTCATGATCAGACCAGAAAGGAGGTGATGACGTAATCGGCTGCCAGAACAATGATGCTCGACTGCACCACCGCACGCGTGGTGGACGCGCTGACTGCTCGCGCTCCCGTGGCCGAGCGGCAACGGTGCGCGTTGAAGCCGTGGTAGGCGCACAGTCCGATCGTCAGCAGACCAAAGGTGGCAGCCTTGGTGAAGCATTCCCGCACATCCTGAGATTCAATCGCACGCTCCACCGAAGACCAGTAAACGCCCGGCTCCAACCCCAGCAGCAGCGAACCTGAAAGACTGCCGCCCCACAACCCCACGGTGATGAACAGCGCTGTTTGCATCGGATACACCAGCAGCGCTGCGATCAATCGTGGTGTCACCAAATACGCATGACTGCTCACGCCCATCGTCTCCAGCGCCGCGATCTGTTCCGTGTTGCGTTGGATGCCCAGTTCGGCGGCCAGCGCGGACCCCGCCTGCCCCACCAGCATCAATGCCGCCAGCACCGGCCCCAATTCGCGCACCAGACTCAGCGAAACCAGCGTTCCGAGCAAGCTCTCTGATCCAAAGCGATTCAGCACATAATAACCCTGCAAGCCAAGCACCAAGCCGGTGAACATGCCGACAATCAGAATCACCGGCAAACAGCGCACACCTTGCTCAAAACCCGCGCGGACGATCCGTTTGCCTAGACGTCTGGATCCCACGGCAGAACGAAAAGCTCGTCCCGTGAAAAGGGCAAAATCGCCCAGTTCATGGACAATGGAGAGTGAGTAACTGCCAACGATGCGCAACATGCGATAACAGTCACCCTCGCCCACGCGCTGGAATTGTGCAACGCCGCAGCGAGCACACTTCAATATTCCTCGCTGTGCTCAATCACACTCACAAGGCCTCAACCGGCAGCCACTTGCGCTGTTCCCAGCTTTGCAGGCCGAGTTCGGCGAGTTGCACGCCTTTGGCCCCTTCATGCAGCGTCCATGGGAACGGCGTGTCGAGCACGACGTGCTTGAGGAACTCCTCCCACTGG
Source organism: Prosthecobacter sp. (assembly GCF_034366625.1). NCBI lineage: Bacteria > Pseudomonadati > Verrucomicrobiota > Verrucomicrobiia > Verrucomicrobiales > Verrucomicrobiaceae > Prosthecobacter > Prosthecobacter sp. The sequence continues at coordinate 112,623 of NZ_JAXMIH010000007.1, read as the reverse complement.
ATCTTGAAGGCGTTGTCGTAAGTCGTGGCGTCGGGGACTTCCTGCCAGCCGCCGAAGAAATTGATCGGCTGGTCGATGTCGGGATTCCACGTCGGACGTGGCGTGGTGCCGATGCTTTGCACCCAGCATTTGCGCAGGCCGACGATGGCGCTGCCGTGCGTGCCATCGACCTGCATCGTCAGCAGATCATCACGACGCACGCGCACGGTCCAGGAGCTGTTGAACTGGCAGATGACATCGCCTTCGCATTCAAACGTGGCGTAGCAGGCGTCGTCGCTGGTGCAGGCGTAGGGTTTGCCGCGCTCGTCGAGGCGTTTCGGCAGGTGTGTGGCGCCGAGGCAGCTCACGGCCTTCACCTTGCCAAACAGATTGTCGATCACATAGCGCCAGTGGCAGAGCATATCGACGATGATGCCACCGCCGTCTTCCTTGCGGTAGTTCCATGACGGACGCTGCGCAGGCTGGTCGCCATCCTCGCCGGTGAAGACCCAGTAGCCGAATTCACCGCGCACGCTGAGAATGCGGCCGAAGAAACCTTGATCACGCAGCGTGCGGAACTTGCGAATGCCGGGCAGCCAGAGCTTGTCCTGCACGCAGCCGTTCTTCACGCCCGCGTCCTCGCAAAGCTTGGCAAGGCGTAGCGCTTCGCTGGTTTCGACGGCGGTGGGTTTCTCACAGTAGATGGCTTTGCCAGCGGCCACCGCCTTTTCGATAAAGCCTGCGCGTTGCAAGGTGCCGGAGGCGTCAAAGAAAATGGTGTCGTCTTTGTTGGCGAGCGCGGCATCGACATCCGTCGTGAAACGACTGACGCCCGTGCGCTGGGCAAGAGCTTGGAGTTTGTCATGATTGCGGCCCGTGAGGATAGGATCAGGCATCAAGGTGAGATCGTCGTTCACGCGAAGGCCGCCTTGATCGCGGATCGCCTTGATGGAGCGGATGAGGTGCTGATTGGTGCCCATGCGTCCGGTGACGCCGTTCATGATGATGCCGATTCGTTTGGTTTCCATGGTGTGTTAAGAGGTCAAGGGTTGGTCAAGTTGGGGTCAAGAGTAGAGCTGCGAGTAACTGGTGGCGATTTGGTCGAGGAAGTCGTTTTGATCGACGCTCCACCATTTGTTGGAGAAGATTTCGACTTCGCGATGGCCGGTGAAGCCGGTGGCGTCCACCCAGTCGCTGATTTCGCGGATGTTGATGCAGCCTTCGCCCATCAAACCGCGATCATTAAGGAGATCAGTGGTCGGTGTCTTCCAATCGCAGATGTGAAAGGCATGCAAGCGGCCCGTTTTGCCGGCAAGATCGATTTGCGCCTTCAATTCGGGATCCCACCAGACGTGATACACATCCACGGCAATGCCGAGGGATTTCGGCGAACCGAGTGCATCACAAATCTCATGTGCCTGCCGCATCGTGTTCACCGCGCTGCGATCATCCGCATACATCGGATGCAGCGGCTCGATGGCGAGTTTCACACCCGCTTTCTCCGCCGCAGGCAGCACCGCAGCGATGCCATCCGTGATCTGTTTCCGAGATTCGAGAAGAGACTGGACTGGAACGGCCCCACAGACCAACACGATCAGCGGAGCGCCAATCGCGTGTGCCTGCTCGATGGCTTTCAGATTGTCGTCGATGGCGGTTTGCCTCGCAGCAGCCGATGTGGCCGGAAAAAAGCCGCCACGGCACAAACTGACGACTTCGAGGCCCGCTTCGCTCGTCTGGCGCTTCACCGTGCTCAAATCACGGCCTTCGAGCGCTTGCCGCCAGATCGTGATGCCGGTCACGCCGCGCTTGGGAAACTGCACGAGGCATTCCTCGATGCTCAGGGGCTTGGTGGTGATGGTGTGGACGCAAAGTCGGCGCATGGGAACGATCATGGCAGCGACCACTCATAAGAAAAAGATGATTTTACGATGCTCGGGATTGGAAATACTGATGCTCGATCATGGAACTCTACCAACTCGGCTACTTCATCGAGATCGCCCGGCAGCGCAGTTTTACGCGGGCGGCGGAGCGTTTACACATGGCGCAGCCGGCTTTGAGTCAGCAGATGAAGAATCTCGAAGCGGAGCTTGGAACTGCCTTGTTCATTCGTGGTCGCAAAGAAGTTCAACTCACTGCCGCCGGGAAAGCCTTCTTGCCGCGTGCGGAGGCGCTGCTCACTCAAGCCGAGGCGGCGAAGGCCATCGTTTCCGATGTGGCGCAGCTTCGCGGCGGCAAACTGATCATTGCCGCCATCCCAAGCGTGAGCGCCTGCCTGCTGCCGGAGGTCATTCGCAGTTTCAGCAGGCTGCATGACAAGGTGGAGGTGCAATTGATCGAGGACAGTTCCGAGCGCGTGGCTGCCAGCGTCGAATCCGGTCTGGCCGATGTCGGTTTTCTTCAACTCCCGGCCAGCAAAGCGGCGTTTGAGACGCGGACGATCATCACCGAACCGTTCGTGCTGCTCGTCGCGAAGTCGCATGCGCTGGCGAAGCCGAAGGAAGTGCTGTTGAAGAAACTCGCGGCGGAATCCTTCATCTTCTACAAAGGCCGTGCGCGTGACACCGCGCTGGAAACCTGCCGCAAGGCCGGGTTCGAGCCGCGCATCGCCTGTGAGAGTGGCGAACTCGAAACGGTGCGTGCGTTGGTAGCGGTAGGTCTCGGCTTAGCCATCGTGCCGCAATTGGCCGCCGGAAATCTGCCCAAGACCATTCAAGCGATCACAATTCGTGAACCGAAGATGCAGCGCCAGATCGCTGCCGTGTGGCAGAAGGACAGCGTGCTCTCGCCCGCCGCCCAAGCTTTGCTGAAACTGATTCCTTAACCTTGCACGCGTTCCAACTGCGCACCGAGCGCCGCCAGTTTGTCATCCAGGTGCTCGTAGCCACGATCAATGTGGTAGAGACGATTGATCTCGGTTTTACCCTCGGCAACGAGACCGGCGAGCACGAGCGCCGCAGAAGCACGCAGATCGGAAGCCATGACGGGTGCGCCTTTCATCTTCTCACCGCCACGAATGCGCGCGGTTGCGCCTTGAATCTCGATCTTGGTGCCCATGCGGTTCATTTCAGCCACATGCATGAAGCGCTGCGGGAAGATGGTCTCGGTGATCGTGCTGGTGTCATTGATGACGCAGGCGAGAGCGCAGAACTGCGCCTGCATGTCGGTGGGGAAGCCGGGATAGCAGAGCGTGGTGAGGTCGAAGCCCTTGGCGTTCGGGTTCGGGCGCACGGTGATGCTGTCCTTCGTGATCTCCAACGGGAAGCCGCATTTGATCATCGCATCGGTGACGGATTTCATGTGCTCCGGCATGACACGCTTCAAAGTGACGCCGTCACCAAGCATCGCCCCGGCCACGAGGAAGGTTCCGGCCTCGATGCGATCCGGGATGACGATGTGCTCCGCGCCGTGGAGTTCCTTCACGCCTTCGATGACGATGCGGTTGGTGCCCGCGCCTTGAATCTTCGCACCCATTTTGATGAGGAAATTGGCAAGGTCTTCGACTTCCGGCTCGGCGGCAGCGCCTTCGATGATGGTGGTGCCTTTGGCGAGCACGGCGGCCATCATGACGTTGTCGGTGCCGAGCACGGTGGAGCCATGTTTGCCCATGAGGTTCATCGGGCCGCCTTTGAAGCCTTTTTTGGCGTTCACAAAGATGTCGCCGCCTTCCACGGTGATCTGTGCGCCGAGCGCTTCGAGGCCCTTGAGATGCAAATCAACCGGACGGTCGCCGATGACGCAGCCACCGGGCAAGGAGACGGTACATTTTTTCAAACGGCCTGTGAGCGGTCCGAGCACGCAGATGGAAGCGCGCATTTTGCGCACGAGGTCGTAAGGCGCGACGGATTTGATCTTCTCTGCTTTGACGACGACGACACCGCTAGCACGTTCGACCTCGGCACCGAGTTCGCCAAGAATTTGCAGCATGTAATTCGTGTCCGAGAGGTCAGGCACACGTCGAATGGTGCAGGTGTCCTTCGTGAGCAGCGTGGCAGCGAGGATGGGCAGCGACGAGTTCTTCGATCCGCTGATGTTGATGCGACCTTTCAGCGGAGCGCCGCCGTGAACGATGAGTTTTTCCATGTTGCAGGCTTTGTGCTGCGGAATGGCGCAGTGGCAAGCGCTTCTTCGGTTTCCGAGGCAGAGAATGGCTGTTTGAAAAAAGTATTTGCCAACACGGATTACATGCGTAATCCGTGGATCACATCTGTAATCCACCACCATGGCACGCCGTCCCGAAACACCACCCTCCCCCAAAATCTCCGACGCCGAATGGACGGTGATGAAGGTGCTTTGGGAGCGCGGCACGAGCACTCTGGCCGAAGTGGTAAAGGATCTCGAAGGCCGTCTGGCTTGGAAGCCGCGCACAGTGCAGTCGCTCATTCGCCGCCTTACCGACAAAGGCGCCCTGGCGGTCGAGGCTGTGGGCCGCGAGTTCCGCTACTCGCCCGCCGTGGCCCAGGATCAGTGTCAGCATGAGGAGAGCGTCAGTTTCCTCGATCGCGTCTTCAACGGCCGCCTCACGCCATTCGTAGCGGGGATGATGGAGCGGGAAGAAGTGTCGAAAGATGACCTCACCGCCCTTCGTCAGATGCTCGCCGAAGCCGAGAAGAAGCTCAAAAAGTAGCCTTACGCGCCACCACTCCATTCTTTTTAACCACAGAGGCACGATGAACACAGAGAACAGCACTCAGAATTCCGACCTCTGCGTCCATCGTGTCTCTGTGGTTAAACCAACACACCGCATCCAACCATGAGCACCGACGCCCTCCTCCACTGGCTCCTGCGCACCTCCCTTGAGGCCAGCATCTTGATTCTCGCTGTGCTCGGCCTGCGCCTGATGCTCGGTACGCGCTTGAGTCCCGCGTGGCGCATCGGCCTTTGGATGCTCGTCGGTATGAAGCTCATGCTGCCCGCCTTCATTCCCGCAGGCTTCGGCCTCGGCGGCTGGCTTCAGGCTGAGGAGGTGGTCCAGACTGTCTCGTCCACGAATATAATCGCCCCTGTGCATGGCTCTGAATCCGTTTTTCCCACAGATTCAGAAAACCCGCAGATGAATGCTTCTGAATCAATCGGCGGGTTTTCTGAATCTGCGGGAATCCTTTCTGGAAACCTGATCCTCCTCGCGATCTGGCTCACGGGTGCTGCTTCCGTGATCCTCGCTGCCCTTCTTCGCCAGCGCCTCTTCGACGCCGTTCTGCGCCGTCGTCCTCGCGCCACATCCCCATACCTTCGCGCCCTCGTTGCCAGCCTCGCGCAGAAAGCTGGTGTCAAAATGCCTGTGAGCATCCTCCTCATGCCAGGAGGCACCACGCCAGCCATGGTCGGCGTCCGCAGGCCAAAGCTGCTGCTGCCGGAGGACTGGGAGTCGCGTTTTGATGACCGCAGCCTGCGCCATGTCGTGCTGCATGAGTTGCTGCATGTGAAGCAGCGTGATCTGCTCTGGAACTGGGCCGCCATCGCCGTGCAGGCGCTGCATTGGTTCAATCCGCTCGTGTGGTTTGTTGTGTCACGCTTCCAGGCGGACCGTGAGCTGCGTTGCGATGCCGGGGCGCTCGCGCTGCTCTCGCCCGCCGAGCGTCTGGACTACGGACACACCCTCCTCCGCATACAAGAGACCTTTTTCGCACCACCGGCCATTGCAGGGTTGGCTCCATGTGTGCGTAACCATCCCACCCTGCGTCAACGCATTCTCATGATCACGCACCCAACCACCCGCCAGCCCTGGCTCCACGCGCTGCTCGTCCTCACGCTCAGCGTCCTCGTTTGTTACTCTTTCACCACTGCCCGTGCGCAGGAAAAAGAAGTCCCGCCGAAAGTCCGCGAAGGTGAAACCCTCAAAAAAACCGCCGCGTCCGGCGACTCCGAGACTCCTGGCAAAAAGCCCGCCACCCGCGAAGGCGAAGGCGGCATGAAGAAAACCGGTGATGGCGAACGCGAGGGCGGCAAACCTTCCGCTGAACGTGACGGCGGCACCAAGAAACCCGGCGCTCGCGATGGCGAAGGCGGAGTCAAAAAGCCCGGCACCGGTGACGGCGAAGGCACCAAGAAGCCCGGTGCCCGCGATGGTGAAGGCGGAGTCAAGAAACCTGGCAGCGGCGATGGCGAAGGCTCCCGCAAACCCGGCATGAAGGACGGCGAGAAACCCAGAACCGGCGAACGCGATGGTGAGAAGCCGCGCACTGGCGAGCGTGATGGCGAAAAACCTCGCACGGGTTCACGCGACGGTGAAGGTGGCACCAAGACACGCAAAGGCGAAGGCGACTCCGCCTCCGTGAAAAGCAGTGAGGTCATCACCATGCACGTCGCCGCCAGCGGCGACACGGTCCTGATCAACGGCGAAAAGCAGCCCCTCAGCGGCATCCGCGGCCACCTCAGCACCTTCCTCCCCGACCACCCCGGTGCCAAAGTCGTCGTCTCCGGCGATCCCGACACCCCGCTCAAATCCCTCCACGAAATCGTCGATGCCGTCCGCGACAACGGGAACAAGAACGTGGGCATCAAGACGGAGTAATTTAGAGCACACTCACCATAGCCCCCTCTGTCATGGACGGCGTCATCATCTTGATTGCATTCGCCTTGCTAATCATTCTGTTGATTGGCGAAAGGCTTTCGGGGCGCAGCATAGCACCGTTGGTGATTTCTCTGGCGATCTTGGTGCTGGGCATGATTCTCATGGCAGAAATCGTCTGGCTTGGTTTTGTCGCCTTTTGGGGAGTTCGGCTATCGCTAAGATTAAGGCCGAGGTTGTTGGCTGCGGCACCATTGCTTGTCGCAGTTGTTATAATAGGCTGTCATTTGGCAGGTTTTAAACTTCTTGGACAGCCAGCACTTAAAGACAATCGCCCTTTGATCGAATCACCACTGACACTGGATCGCGTGGCCCCCCCAAACGTTCTCATCGCCACTGATGGCTCAAGGCACATACTGCGTGGAGTGACCTTTGTTGCCGAAATGAACCAATTTCCTCCTGATCGAGTCCAGGCTTTGCTCGGCTACAAAAAAACACCGCTAAAATTTGCAGCCACGTCGGATCCCGCATTCCCATGCGGCTATGTTGGTGAGTCTCGCATACAGTATTGGTGTGGTAACACTTGGTTCCCTCATTTTTTTCCGAGTAATCTGCCAACACATCGCAAAGAGGACGTTGGGAGCATTTTTCGCGTTTTCGTCGCTAAGGATAACAACTCAGAGAACTAGAATTTCCGATGCACCGCATTTTCATTTTCCTGTCAGTCGCCTTCCAAGTTGGTGCGGCTTCGCCAGCCGAGGTGAGTTCGGTATTGATCAAGGCCGTCTCCTTCTACCACGCCAAAGCGGCGGCCCACGGCGGCTACGTCTATCGCTACAGCGCTGACTTCACGCTGCGTGAAGCGGAAGGCATTCCCGGCCCGGACACGGTCTGGATTCAGCCGCCGGGGACGCCTGCCGTCGCGATGGCGATGCTGGATGCTTATGAGGCCACGAAGGATGAAAAGTGCCTGGCAGCCGCCGTGGAGGCCGCTCGATGTGTTTCGCGCACGCAGCTCGCCTCGGGTGGTTGGGACTACTCGGGCCACTTCGATGCCAAAGGCCGCGAATCGAAGCTCTATCGCCGTGATTCGGACGGAAAGCTCATTCCACGACCGCAAACCGCCACCCGCGAGGCTGGCTGGCATAACTGGCGTCGTCAGGAAAAAAACAACTACTCCACTTATGACGACGATGTCTCCCAGGCCGCCACGCGCCTGCTCGTGCGTGTGGATCACGCGCTCGGCGGCAAGGATGCAGAGATCAAAGAAGCCGCCGACTTCGCGCTGCACACGATCATCATGACGCAGTATCCGGCGGGCGGTTGGAGCGCGAATTTCGACGACGCGCCCACATCGCCTCCGCCTGCGGACAAGTATCCGATCAAGCCCGGCAACTACCCCGCCGACTGGCCGCGCAAGTGGCCGAAGGACTTCAGCGGCTGCTATGTGCTCAATGACAACACGCACGCCACGCTCATGAGCACGCTGCTGCTCGCCTGGGAGCTTCGCGGCGATCAAAAATGCCTCGACGCGGCGAAACGCGGCGGCGATTTCCTCGTCACCGCCCAGATGCCCGATCCGCAGCCCGCCTGGGGCCAGCAATACAACGCCGAGATGCAGCCCGTGTGGAGCCGCCAGTTCGAGCCCACCGCCATCAGCGGTCGCGAAAGCCAGGCCGCCATGTGGGCGCTGCTGAAGCTCACCGCCGCCACGGGTGATAAAAAATATCTCCCGCCCGTCGCCAAAGCCATCCCGTATCTGCGCACGGTGTTGCTGCCCGGCAACAAGCTCGCCCGCTTCTACGAACTCAATACCAACAAGCCCCTCTACTTCGAGCGCGGCCCCGGCGGCAAAGGCTTCGAGCTGACCTACTCCGACAAAAAAGCCTCCTCCAACTACGGCTGGGTCTGGGACAGCGAACTCGACGCCCTGCAAGCCACCGGCAGCCAGATCGCCCGTGGAGAAAAAGTCACCTTCCCCCGCACCGAAAAAGAACGCTGGTCCTCCCCGCCCACCGACGCCGACATCGCCACCATCCTCAAAGAACAAGCCCCCAACGGCTCCTGGCCCGTCACCGACGATGAACGCGGCGTCATGCGCGATGCGAACGGCAAAAAGCAAAAGCCCACCGGCGGCGTGATCTACAGCCTCGACTTCACGCAGAACGTGAAAGCGCTAAGCGCGTGGCTGAAAGCGAAAGGAGGCACGAAATGAGAACCCAATCCAAATGGCAGCAGAATGGTGGCAGCAGAATGGTTGAAACTGAAAAATTCTACTGCCCTCATTCTACTGCCATCCTTCTGATTTTTTGTCTCCTTGGCCTCTTTCCAGCCCAAGCCGCCGAGAAATACGAAAACCCCACGCCCTGGTCCTACCAGCGCATCTTCCGTCATCCTATTCCCTCCACGAAAGACGCTGCGTGGCCCAAAGACGACCTCGACCGTTTCATCCTGGCGCGACTTGAAAAAGAAAACCTCCGCCCCATCGGCGATGCACCACGCGCCATCCTCATCCGTCGAGCGTCCTTCGATCTGCGCGGCCTGCCGCCTTCCCAAACCGAGATCGACGCCTTCCTGCGCGATCCTTCTCCTGATGACGCCGCCTTTGCCAAAGTCGTGGACGCTTTTCTCCAATCCGAGCGCTTCGGCGAGCGCTGGGCGCGGCATTGGCTCGATGTCGTTCGTTACGCTGACAGCATCGGCCGCGTTTGGAACGCACCGTTTCTGTATGCCGCTCGCTATCGCGACTGGGTCATTGATTCGCTCAACGCCGACAAACCCTACAACCGCTTCGTCGCCGAGCAGATCGCCGGAGATCTGATTCCTGCGAAGACCGTGCTCCAGCGCCGCGATCAGATCGTCGGCACCGGCATGTTGGCGCTCGGCAGCATGAACGTGCAGGAGGGCAACTACGAGCAGTTCGTGCTCGATCAGGTCGATGACCAGATCGACGTCGTCTCCCGCGCCTTCCTCGGCCTCACGCTGGCCTGCGCGCGCTGTCACGATCACAAAACCGAGCCCGTGAGCCAGAAGGACTACTATGCGCTGGCGGGCATCTTTTACAGCAGCCGCACCCTCAGCGGCACGCCGAACCGCAACGATGGAGTCAGCGGTGGTTATGTGAGCCCGCAAGCGCTGGTCGATCTCCCCACTGCGCTTGATGAACCCGTCGGCCCGCCCACGAAACTGCCTGCGGGCATTCACTCGATGGATGACCTCCGCGAACTCGGCAATCCCAAAGGAACCATCCGCTACGACCACGATCCGCACTTCTGCATGGGCGTCATTGATGGCGAGATCAAGGACTGCGAACTCGCCGTCGGCGGTGATCCCTATGAGCGCGAATCCGCGCCGGATCGTGGCAAAATGAAAATGCCCGCGCTGCCGCCGATGCCGGTCATTCCACCCAAATCATCGGGCCGCATGGAGCTCGCGCAATGGATGACGCAGCCCACGCATCCGCTCACCTCCCGCGTCATGGTGAACCGCCTCTGGCAGCATCTTTTCGGCGAAGGCCTCGTGCGCACGCCCGATGACTTCGGCCACACCGGCGCTGATCCCACGCATCCCGAGCTGCTCGATCATTTGGCGATTCGTTTTGTCGAAAACGGCTGGAGCGTGAAGAAAATGATCCGCGTGATGATGCTGAGCCGCGCCTACCGACTCGCCACCACCGGCAACCCCGAACATCCCGACGCCGGCAACAAACTCCGCTGGCGCATGAACCCGAAGCGCCTCGAACTCGAACCGCTGCGCGACACCTTGCTGCAACTCGCCGGCAAACTCACCTTCGACCGCCCCGAAGGCATCCAAGTCGCCGGCTCGGGTGGCAAAGGCCGCCACGGCATCACGCGCGGCCTGCTGAGCGTCGAAGATCCGTATCGCACCATCTTCCTCCCCGTCGTCCGCGACAACATCCCCGAACTCTTCAGCACCTTCGACTTCCCCGGCCCCACGCAAATCAAAGGCCAGCGCGATGTCACCACCGTCGCTCCACAGGCTCTCTTTTTCATGAACAACCCGCTCGTCGAGGAACTCGCCGCCGAGATCGCCGACAGAGCCGGGAAAGACCTCAAAACGGCCTACAAGCTCGTTCTGGGCCGCGAACCAAGTCTCGAAGAAATCGCCGATGCGAGGGACTTGGACCTCCAAACGCTCGTGCAAGCCCTTCTGGGCACAGCGGAGTTCAGGTATGTTTTCTAATCAGCCATTTTTAACCACAGAGTTCACAGAGAAGCACAGAGATCAGAATTCAGAACCTCTGTGTTCCTCTGTGAACTCTGTGGTGAATCCCATTCAACTGCCATGACCACACGCCGCTCCATCCTCCAATCCACCAGCGCTGGTTTCGGCTGGCTGGCTTTCAATGCGCTGCATCAGCAGTGGGCGAATGCCGCCGCGCCGCCGAAGACGATCAATCCTCTTGCACCGAAGCCACCGCACTTCGCGCCGAAGGCGAAGCGGGTGATCTTCATGTTCATGCAGGGCGGGCCGAGCCATCTGGACACGTTTGATTACAAACCGGAACTCGCGAAAGCCGAGGAGCAGAAGATTCAGAAGTACATGGGCTCGGCGTTTGAGTTCAAACCGCGCGGCAAGAGCGGAATCATGATTTCCGAAGCCTTCCCCGAGCTTTCAAAACACGCGGACGACCTCTGCCTGCTCAACGGCATGCAGACACGCACCAACGCGCATCAGATGGCCACCGTGGCGCTGCACATCGGCAGCGAGACGTTTGTGCGGCCCTCAATGGGCGCGTGGATCGTCTATGGCCTCGGCACCGAAGCGGAGGATCTGCCCGGCTTTGTCACCATCAATCCCGTGGCCGACACCGGCGGTGCGATGAACTACGGCTCGGCCTTCCTGCCCGCCAGCTTTCAAGGCACGCGTCTCAGCAGCGGCGGTGGCGGCGTTCCCGATCTCTCGAATGGCCGCCTCAGCGACGCGCAACAGCGGAAGCAGATCGAATTCATCCAAAAAGCCAATCGCAGGCTACTCTCGGGCGATCCGGGCAACCCGGAACTCGAAGGTGTCATCCAGAGCTACGAACTCGCCTACAAAATGCAGACCAGCGTGCCTGCCGTGCTGGATCTCGACCAAGAACCCCAGCACATCCGCGACATGTACGGCCTCGATGATGGCGAAACCGAGCGCTTCGGCACCCAATGCCTCATGGCCCGCCGCATGGCCGAGAAAGGCGTGCGCTTCATCCAGCTTACCAGCACCGGCTGGGACCATCACCAGCAGCTTCGCGAGGGCATCACTCGTCAGGCCACCAGCATCGACAAACCCATCGCCGGTCTCATCGCCGATCTGAAGCAGCGCGACATGCTCAAGGACACGCTCATCATTTGGGGCGGCGAATTCGGCCGCGGCAGCGGTTACGACAACGAACCCTACAACGGCCGCGGTCACAACGGCGGCGGCTACACCATGTGGATGGCCGGCGGCGGCGTGAAAGGCGGTTTTACTTATGGCAGCACTAACGCCATGGGCGATACCGCCGAAACCGGCATCATCACCACGCATGATTTGCATGCCACAGTGCTTCACCTCCTAGGCATCAATCACGAGCGGCTGACGTATCGGTATGCGGGACGCAATTTCCGCCTCACCGACGTGCATGGTGAGGTGGCGAAGGACATCCTCGCGTAAACCGAACTTTCCAGTTCGGTCGGAGGATCGAGTTGGAAAACTCGATCTACGCTTTGATCGCCCGCTTCAGCAGATTTGCCGTGATGCGCTGCACGCGCTCGTCCGTGCCATGCGGGCGTGAGTAGTGGCTCCACACCGGCATGTGGCCCGGCGGTTTGCTCAAACCCTGCGCCCACCAGATGGTGGAGGCGTTGAAGATGAAGTTGTTCTTTGGGCCGTCGAAGATGACCGCCTGCCACTGCTGCGGATTGCGTCCGCCTTGGAAGGCGGTGCCGCCTGCCACGATCTCCAGGCTGGGGATGTCCTTGGGAGGATCGCCGTGGTATTCCCAACCGATCATGCCAGGGATCGAGTCGCCTTTCTTCATACCTGTGCCTTCAAAGATCCAATGCTCGGGCTTCGTGCAAATCCAGTCGCCGCCGCCGTTCACGGGGTCGATGTTGCGCACGCCCATGAGATAACCCTCATCCGGGCCGCGATGCGGATACGGTCCGTGATCCTTCTCACGATCCACGGCATACTTGTAGTCACCGCCATAGGGGCCGCCGCGGAAGATGCGGCGATTCGGCTCGCCAGCGGCGTTGGGTGAAAACGGCGTGACCCAGCAGACGGAATTCCCGGAGAGAAAGAGCAGGTTCACACCCGCATCGCGCATCTTCTCCACGCTTTGATACTGGCGGATGTCCCAATACTCGTCGTGGCCGATGCTGATGAAGGCTTTGCACTTCAAACCGTGATCCGGCGTGATCATGTCGGCGTTGGAGCAGTAGGTCACGTCGTAGCCTTCCTTCTCCAGCCAGTAGGCGGCGGGAAATTCGAAGCACAACCACTCGCCGCTGCCCACGGACTGCGGGTTCTCATAGATCTGCGCATACTTCGCATACGGCCGGTCGAAACTCACATCCGACCACGGCCCCTGATTGCCCTTCGGATCGGTATAGAGCGAATAATTATCCGGCCAGCGATTGTAGGCCTGCCAGGTGTTGTCGCTGCATTGAAACAGGATGTCCGCCTTGCGGTCATCGGTGACGATGAAGACGATGTAACTCTGCCAGTACGGTTCGTCCTTCGACGCGGGCAAGGTCATGAGCCTGCCAAGATACACTCCACTCACCCAGTCCGCCGGAATCGTGAGCGAGGTCGTCTTCTCCCAGCGGCACTCGCGCAGCCGCTTCTCGCCGATCTCAGGCACGGACTGCTCCTTGCCCTCAAACGGCCCGAGTTCCGTCATCAAACGCGCTCCTTTGCCGCCATAGTAACCCGTGCGGTAGATTTCGATCTTGAATCGAGCCGTCGGCTTCGTGCTGACGAAGATGTCTAACGATTCCCCTGCCCTCACCGATTGCCGCGAGCAGTAGCCTTCGATCAAAGGTGAACGAAAGCTGTCGTTCTTGTCCAGCCGCATGCGGGTGAGCTGCCAGTCGTTCGATCCGGGCTTCGCGTTTTCTTCGGTGATCAGGGACATGACCTGATTACGCGGCTTTGGGGCCAGAACGATCAGTAGGTCGCTCTGCCACCGGACAAATCAAAGACCGCGCCGGTGGTGAACGAGCAATCCTCGGAACTCAGCCACGCAACGAGCGCCGCAGCTTCTTCCCTCTTGCCAAAGCGGTTCATCGGAATCTTCGAGAGCATGTAGTCGATGTGCTGCTGCGTGAGCTGCTTCAGAATGTCGGTCTCGATCACCGCAGGCGTGACGGCATTAACGATGATGTTGCTGGTCGCGAGTTCTTTGCCCAGCGACTTAGTCAAAGCAACGACACCCGCCTTCGAGGCGCTGTAGTGCGCCGCGTTCGGATTGCCTTCTTTGCCGGCGATGGAGGCGATGTTCACGATGCGGCCGTAGCCGTTCTTGAGCATGTGCGGCACTACGGCATGGCAGCAATGGAACGGACCGTTCAGATTGATCGCCATCACACGCTGCCAGTCGGCCGGGTCGGTTTCCCAAGTCTTCGCGTTCGTCCCGGCGATGCCAGCGTTGTTCACGAGGATGTCGATCTTGCCAAAAGCTCCAATGGTGGAAGCTGCTCCGGCTTCGACCGATGCCAGGCTCGTCACATCCACGGTGGCGGTATGAACTTTGCCGAGAGCGGAGAGTTCGCCTTTGGCAGCATCCAGCGCCGAAGCATCCATGTCCCACAGGCAGACATGAGCGCCGGATTGAAGCAGTCGTTCCGCGATGGCATAGCCGATGCCACGCGCACCGCCGGTGATGATGGCAACTCTGTCTTTAAGGTCGATTTGATTCATGAGGGCAGAGCAATCGTGCCTAGTCCTCCCAGACTTTCAGCAGTTCCACCTCAAAGATGAGCGTCTCATTCGGGCCGATGTCGATCCCAGCGCCGCGCTTGCCATACGCAAGCTCTGCCGGGATGAAGAAGCGGAATTTTGCTCCTTCCTGCATGAGCTGCAGTCCCTCGGTCCAGCCTTTGATCACACGCTTCAGCGGAAACTCCGCCGGTTCGCGCCCCGCGAGATAGGAGCTGTCAAACTCCACGCCATTGAGCAAAGTGCCGCGATAATTCACCACCACGGTGTCCTTCGCCTTCGGGCTTGGGCCGGTGCCTTCGTGCAAAACCTCATATTGCAGGCCGCTGGCGGTGGTGGTGATGCCCGGTTTGCGGGCGTTTTCAGTGAGGAAGGCTTTGCCGAGTTCGAGAGCAGATTGGGACATGCGATGAGAAGTTGGGCCTGTGTTCTTCCTGCGGGACCGCACCGTTGCAACCGCAAATCCCGCACAATGCGCCGTTGGATTCGGCGAAATCCGGGCCACTTTCCAGACGTAACCTTTCAAGCCCCCAAAACCTGCTTTTTCATGCTCCGACGCCTCACATTCGCGTGCATCGCCCTGCCGTCCCTGCTCACCGCCGCTGAACGCGGTCAGGAAGCCTACAACCAGCGCATCCTGCCGCTGCTGCAAAAATTCTGCTACGACTGCCACGGCGACGGTTCGGACAAAGGCGACTTCGCTTTGGACGAATACCCCGAATATTCCAAGCTGATCTCTGACAAGGTGCTGTGGGACCACACACGCCAACAGCTCGTCACGCATGTGATGCCGCCGGAGAAAAAGGACAAACCCTCGCTCCCAGAGCGCGATGAGATCGTCGCCTGGATCGACAGCACTGTGTTCTGGTTTGATCCACAGAAGATTGATCCCGGCCACATCACCTATCGCCGTCTCAACCGCACGGAATACAACAACACCATCCGTGACGCGCTCATGGTGGACATGCGCCCGGCGAATGAATTCCCACCCGACGACACGGGTTACGGCTACGATAACATCGGCGACGTCCTCACCATCTCACCGATGCTGATGGAGAAATACATCCGCGCCGCCAAAGCCGTGGCTGAAAAGGCCATGGACACCTCCGATGTCGAACGCGTCGATCTCGAGCTGGGAGCGAAAAAGTTCTGGAACCAGAAGGGCGAAACGAAGGAGTGGGAGGGCATCCGCTGGTTTCACAGCAATGCGGATGCCGCCACCAAATTCACCGTGCCCGCCAGCGGCACCTATGAGTTAAAGTTTAGCGTCTCCGCCACGCAGGCCGGGCCTGATGCGGCCAAAGTGGCGCTGCGTGTGGATGACAAGGAACTCGGCACTTTCGACGTGACCGCCCGTTACCACGGCGAAAAAGGCCCGTGGCAGACGATCCGCCAGGAAGTCCCGCTTAAAGGCGGTGAACACAAAGTCGTGGTACGGTTTTTGAATGATTTCAGCGATCCACAGAATCCCGATCCTGAAAAACGCGACCGCAACCTCGCCCTCGACAAAATCGAGATCGAAGGCCCCGACGGTCTGCTCCCACCGCGTGGTTCACGCCTCATGCAATGGCTGCTGGATGGCAAACCCGCCGGTCTGCCCGCCATGAAGCTGAGCGGAGAGGACTTCGAGCGTGGCGAAGGTGACTCCCATCGTGACACCGGTGCCATTCAACTCGCCAGCAGCGGATATGTGAAGCATCCCCTCACTATCGAGAAGCCGGGCAAATATCGCCTCATTGTCAAAGCTGGCGCTCAGCAGGCAGGAAGCGAACCGGCGAAGTTTGACGTGCGACTCGCTGGAAAAAACGCAGGCTCATTCTCCATCACCGCCAAGAATCAGGCTCCCCAGTGGTTCAAAGCAGAAGTCGATCTACCCGCTGGCAAACACGAGATTCAGGTGTGGTTCCTGAACGATTTCTATGACGAAAAAACGCAGCAGGACCGCAATTTCTGGCTGCACCAGTTCACAGTTGAAGGTCCGGTCGATCAGCCTGCGGGCATCGCCGCGACGGATGCTCACCCCTTGATCGACAAACTCGGTCAGCGCCTCTTCCGCCGTCCTTTGCGTGAGGATGAGAAGGCAAAGTGGCGTGGCCTCGTCGATCTAGGCATCAAGGAAGGCCTCCAGCCGATGGAATCACTCGGCTATGTGCTGCGCGGCATGCTGGTTTCTCCCGCCTTTCTCTATCGCGGCTCACCCCAGCCTGTGGGCGATGCGCAAAACGGCATCGCCTTGATTGATGAATACAGTCTCGCTTCGAGGCTCTCATTTTTCCTCTGGTCGGCCCCACCCGATGACAAGCTCATGCAACTCGCGGCCAAAGGCGAACTGCGCAAAAACCTTGCCGCCGAAGTGAAGCGCATGATTGGCGACTATCGCGCCTGGAGCCTTACTGAGGACTTCGCCGGCCAGTGGCTGCAACTCCGCGACATCGATCTCGCCTCCCCCAGCGAACGTGCCTTCCCAGATTGGAAAGGCGGCATCGCCTATGCGATGAAAAAGGAGTCACAAACATTCGTCGATCACATCCTGCGTGAGAATCGCAGCGTGATTGAGTTCCTGAATGCCGACTACACCTTCTTGAATGACAAACTCGCCCGCTACTACGGCATCGATGGCGTCAAAGGAGACAAATACCAAAAAGTCTCGCTGCAAGGCACGCCACGCGGCGGCATCCTCACGCAGGGCAGCATCCTCACGCTCACCTCCAACCCCACGCGCACCTCGCCGGTGAAGCGCGGCAAGTATCTGCTCGAAAACATCCTCGGCACCCCGCCGCCGCCTGCTCCGGGCGGCGTGCCACCGCTGGATGAACAACAGGCCCGCCGCTCCAATCTCACACTGCGCCAGCAGTTCGCCGAGCATCGCAACAACGCCTCCTGTGCTGGATGCCACGCCTTCCTCGATCCCATGGGATTCGCGTTTGAAAACTACGACGCCATCGGCCGCTGGCGTGATCAGGAGAAGAACCAGCCCATTGATGCCTCCGGCAGCCTCGTGCGTGGCCAGACCTTCCAAAACCTCACCGATCTGCGCACCATCCTCGTGCGAGACATGGGTGACCAGTTTGTCAAAAACCTCGCGGAGAACCTCCTGACCTATGCCTTGGGCCGCGGTGTCGAATACTCGGACAAACCAACGGTTGAAGAGATTCTGCGCAAGGCGAAGGCCTCCGGCAATCGCTTCCAGGACATCATCCTCGCTGTTTGTGAAAGCGTGCCGTTTCAAAAGATGCGCGTCAATCAAGCCGCCGAGTGATCCGGCTCACTGGTTCTTTGCACAGACCAGACGATTCACCTTTGAGCAGTCTTTGCTCCGCGTTTACTCCCATTCATGCATTCCATCCTGATCATCGGCTGCGGCAGCATTGGCGAGCGCCACTTGCGCTGTTTTCAAAAGACCGGCAGATGCAAGGTCAGTGCCTGTGATGCGAATGCCAAGCTGCTGACCGATGTCAGCCAGCGCTATGCTGTGCCAGCGTTTGCCAGTCTTCAGGAAGCCCTTGGCGCACAACGTTTCGATGCCTTGGTCATCTGCACGCCCGCACACACGCATCTCGCCATTGCGCGTGAAGGTGCGGCACACGGAGCCGCCTTGCTGATCGAAAAGCCGCTGTCTGTGACTTTGGATGGCATCGAGGAAACCCGGTCGGCTATCGTCCACAGCGGACGGTTCACCGCCGTGGCGTATGTCTATCACTGCTTCCCGTGGGTCGCGGCCGCTCGTGATTTTTTGCTTGGTGGCTCGTTGGGTGCCCCGCTGCATGCCAGCGTGGCTTCCGGACAGCATTTCCCCACGTTTCGTCCTGCGTATCGTGAAATCTACTACACCCGCCATGAAACTGGCGGTGGAGCTATTCAGGATGCCCTCACGCATCTCGTGAATGCCATGGAATGGCTCATCGGCCCGATGACGCGCGTGTTTTGCGATGCCTCGCACCAAAGACTCGAAGGCGTGACCGTCGAAGACACGGTCAATGTCACCGCGCGTCACGGGAACGTCCTCGCCAGCTATGCGATGACGCAATTTCAGGCCCCCAACGAAACAACGTTGCTCATCCACTGCGAACACGGCAGCGTGAAAATCGAATCCCATGCGCAGCGCTGGGGAACCATGAAACTTGGAGACAAAGACTGGACCTGGCACGTCACACCGCCGCTTGAGCGCGATGAACTCTTCATTGTCCAGGCCAATGCCTTCTTGGATGGCATGGAAGGCAAGCCGTGTGCTCTCAGCACCTTCGACGAAGCCGTGCAAACATTGCGCTTCAATCGAACCGCTCTCGAATCCTCCACCACCGGACTTCCCATCGACCTTCCATGAGCGGCAGCAGCAAAGAACTACGCCTCGCGATGCTGGGCATGATCGAAGGCAACGGCCATCCGTATTCATGGAGCGGCATCATCAATGGCTACAATCCGGTCGAGATGGCGAAGTGTCCCTACCCGGGCATTTCCGCCTACATGGACCTGCAGCCACTGGAGTCCGTGCGGATCCCCAGTGCACGAGTCACGCATCTCTGGACCGACGATCGCGCCGACGCACCGAAAGTCGCAGCGGCCAGCTTGATCGAAAACATCGTCACCAAACCCGAGGATGTAATTGGACACGTTGATGCCGTGATCGTTGCGACTGATGACGGCGATGACCACATACTCCGCGTGAAACCGTTCATCGAAGCCGGCCTGCCCGTCTTCGTGGACAAGCCCATGGCCACCAACATCGCCGATCTTCGCCAGTTCGTTCGCTGGCATCAGGCTGGCGCCACCCTGCTCTCCACCAGCGGCATGAGGTACGCACCGGAGATGCGTTTGAGCGATGAACAGCTCACCCAGCTCGGTGATCTGCGCTGGATCACCAGCTTCACCTGCAAAACATGGGAGCGTTACGGCATCCATGCCCTAGAAGCCATCGAACCGCTCCTAGGGCCCGGCTTTCTAACCGTACAGGCTCACAGCGACTCCGGCGGCGATGTCATGCACCTGACGCATCGCAGAGGCGTCCGCGTCACCATCGGCGCGATCCACGACGCTTACGGCAGCTTCGGAGCCGTGCATCTCTACGGCACGAAAGGGCAGCTCCCGCTGCGCCTCACCGACACCTACAACGCCTTCCGCTCTCAGCTCGTCGCCTTCATCGACATGCTCCAAACGGGCACGCGTCCCCTGCCCTTCGACGAAACCGTCGAACTCATGGCTGTCATCATCGCGGGACGCCGCAGCCGTGAGCAAAATGGCGCGCTCATTCACATCGCAGACATTCTTTCCGAACTTCACTCATGAAACTCCGCCCCTCCCGCATTCTCCGCGAACTCCGCGCCGGTCAAAACAGCACTGTCATCAAGCTCAACATGGGTGATCCCCGCATCGTCGAACTTGCAGGACTCTCCGGGGCCAGCAGCGTGTGGCTTTGCAATGAGCATGTGCCGAATGACTGGCTCAATCTGGAGCACCAGATCCGCGCGGCCAAGCTCTACGACATGGACACCATCGTCCGCGTCAGCAAAGGCAGCTACAGCGACTACATCAAGCCCTTCGAGTGCGACGCCACCGGCATCATGGTCCCGCACGTGACGAGCGCCGATGAAGCACGCCATGTGGTCGATATGGTCCGCACCCGCCCGCTTGGCAGCAAAGCCCTCGACGCCGGCAACATGGACGGCCTTTTCTGCCAGGTGCCGCTGGCTGATTACGCGCATCACTGCAACACCGAGAAGTTCGTCATCCTCCAAATCGAAAGTCCCGAGGCCCTCGAAGTCGTCGATGAAATCGCCGCCGTGCCCGGATTCGACATGCTGCTCTTCGGCGCGGGCGACTTCAGCCACCGCATCGGCAAACTCGGCCAGGCCACCTGCCCCGAAGTCGTCGCTGCTCGCAAACGCGTCCATGCCGCCGCCATCAAGCAAGGGAAGTATGTCGCTGTCGCCTCGCTCTTCGGTCAAAAGGACCAGCTCATCGAAGAAGGCACTCGCATCTTCACCCTCGGAGCCGATGTCATCGAACTCGGCAACGCCTTCCACAAAATAGTCAAAGACTTCGGCGGCGGGTCAGCGGCACCAAGCAGTGATTCTGTTTACCAATCCAAGTAACCATCATGTCTGCCGTCCTCTTCTCCCTCCAGGACAAAACCATCCTCCTCACTGGCGGTGCTGGGCTCTACGGCCGCGGTCTGGCCGCAATGCTGGCTCAAACGGGTGCCACGATCATCCTGGCGGCCCGCGACGTGGTAAAATTGCAATTCGTGGCCGATGAAGAAACCGCCAAAGGTCATCGCGTCTTCGCCGAATCACTCGATCAAGGCGATGAAGCCTCCGTTTTGGCCCTTCATGAAAGAGTAACAGCCAAATTCGGCGCTCTGGACGGCCTCGTGAACAACGCCGTGCTACGCCCGATGAAGGGCGCAAACGGAGCTGCGGAACAATTCGCCGAGTCCATGCGCGTGAACGCCACCGGCATCATGCTCATGCATCGCCACTTTGGCAAAACGATGGCCGAGGCCGGACGCGGCAGCATCGTGAACATCGGCAGCATCCAGGGCATGATCGGCCCCAGCTACGAACTCTACACCGGCACGAACATGGGCGATATGCCGCCCGATTATTTCTTCCACAAAGGCGGCATGCTGAACCTCACTCGTTTTTACGCCGCGCTTTACGGCCCGAAGAGCGTCCGAGTGAACTGCCTCTCCCCCGGCGGCTTCTTCAACAATCAGCCAGAACCATTCCTGCAACGCTACTGTGAGCACACCATGCTCAACCGCATGGCGGACGACTCCGATCTCGGCGGCTCCGTCATCTTCCTGCTCAGCGACGCCTCCCGCTACATCACCGGCGTCAATCTGCCCGTCGATGGCGGTTACACGGCGAAATAAAGTAGTCATGGGCTTTAGCCCGTGCCTGGAATGGCGAGCTGAAGCTCATTACTACTTTAGCTCCGCCAGCGGAATGCGGAAGAACTTGTCCGTGCGCGACTGCTTCTTGTCCTCGCCGCCGAGGCAATACACAAAGCCATCGTGCTTCACCAGCGACACCATCGCGGCATACGGCAGCGATTTCGCGGGCCGGTAGCTGTCCGTCTTCGCATCATAGATGAACGCATCGGTCGTAAACTCCTCCGCGTAACCGCCAGCAAGATACACCAGCCCCTCATCCAACGCCACCGCACACATGCCACGACGCGCGATAACCAGCGGCTTCAGTCTGCGCCAGACGTTCTTTTCAGGCGAGAAAGCATATGCCTCGGTCGTGTTCACCACCTGCTGGGTAGCTTCAACGTAGTTCATGCCACCGAAGATCAACAGCTCATCACCCACAACAGCGGATGCGGCCGTGGAGAAAGGTTTGCCAGGGTAGTCAGCCAGTTTGCCCACCTTCCAGCTTCCAGCCACAAACTCGATTGCATGCGTTGCGCGCTGAACCCCTGCCACATTCAAGGCGTCGTCAGTGCCGCCAGCGATGATGTGTCGGTTTCCCACAGATCCCCCTGCGATCGAAACGACCGAAGCAGGCAGTCCGGGCAGATGAACTGGCGACATCTTTTCTTCAATGCTTGCAAGCGTTTTGACCGCCTGCTTGCCATCACTTCCGCCAACGTAGGCAAAAACGTCGCCGTCTCGAAGCACGGCACCGTAGGCCACCGGATTTTCAAGGTCTTTGAGCTTTGTCCAAGTTCTCGTCATGGGATCATACGCTCGAACCGCCTTGAGCCAGTTCTTCTTCCCGCCTTCCCAGTTTGTGCCACCCACGACGCAGATTTTCCCATGCGCCACGCCGCAGAAGAATCCCCCATTCGGCTCCGGCATCGAAGGCAGCGCCTCCCATTCACCAGCATGACTGGCGGCGAATGCAGCAGTGAGGCTAAGACAGAGTGCTCTTGTCATCAGGGTCGGTCGTGCGGTCATAGTGGTCGGTGTGAGTGGATTTCCAGCCGGGACGCAGGCGCACGTCGTGATCGCCACTGAGGTCTCCCGGAGCGCTGGCTGGCGTGGAATCGTCTTTGCGGCGGATTTCCCACCAGCACTGCCCGCAGTGATTGTGCTCATGATCCACCACAAAGCCCGCCTGCTTCATCAGCGGTCCGATCCAACCCATGCAGTGATCGCAGTAGTCACGGTATTGCTCCAGTCCGTTGCGCAGAAGAAATCCCTTGGATGGGCACTCATGCATGTCGATGCGGAACACATCCTCCGTCACCGTGCGTTCGTACACCGCCCCCTCATCCGCCAGCGTCGGGCCCCAGTACTCCTTCATGCCCTCAATGCCCTTTTCGCCGATCAGTTTCGAGGCGTGAAGCTGTGAATCGTGATGAATCGCCTCGTCCCAGTAGGCTTTCACCAGTTCATGCCCGCCCTGCTTTCGCAACCACTCGAAAGTCCACTCGTAATGCCCGCAGAAATCGTAACAGCCGATCATGATGCCGTGGCGATGTCCTCCAGGCTTTGCGGCGGCAGTTCCGCGGTGCGTTTCATGAAGCGCTGCACACAACTGCCATTCCCGCCTTGGACGCGAACGGTCATGCCGGCAGGTGCGGCGATGGCTTCGTTCACAAAAAAGCAGTGCTGACAAAAGCAGGGCACGATCTCGCGCTTGTTCTCGTGCAGATGATGGATCGCCGGGCATCGCTGCACTTCGAGACGAACTTCATCAGCCGACTCATGCACCGCCACCTCCGCA
This sequence comes from Prosthecobacter sp., assembly GCF_034366625.1. NCBI lineage: Bacteria > Pseudomonadati > Verrucomicrobiota > Verrucomicrobiia > Verrucomicrobiales > Verrucomicrobiaceae > Prosthecobacter > Prosthecobacter sp. The sequence continues at coordinate 89,541 of NZ_JAXMIH010000007.1, read as the reverse complement.
CCGGGCTCCGCTTTGAAGAATACACGCCAATATTCCGCCACACCGGCGAAGCCATGATCACGCCACTGCTCGGAGACCGGTTTGTAATAGCTGGTGCCGATGTCCTGCCAGTATTCCCGTAGCTTTTCATAGCCGAAGCGTTTCAGGATGAAGCGAAACGTCGCATTGACCGCAAAATAGAAATCCGCGTGTCCGACCGGCTTCGTGTCGGTGTAGGGCAGCGCTTGGGACATGGGTTGGGGGTCGATCATGAGCCGTAATTTCAGAACTTGAGACGATTGTGAAAGATGCCGCAACCGCACGCAATACTAAACGCTCGCAAACAGCGATTGCTTCGGGAAAACCGCCTCCAGTAACATCTCCCTCATGACGCATCATTTCTCCTGGCTCGACTACACCATCTTCGGCGTCTATCTCGTTGCCACGACGGTTGTCGGCCTGATGGCTGGAGGCAAGGGGAAGACGCTCTCCGATTACTTCCTCGCTGGCCGCGGTGTGAACCGCTACGTCGTTGCCATGACGGTGCTCGCGTCGCTGTTTTCCGGCATCAGCTACATCGCGACACCGGCGGAGATGTATCTGAACGGCATCGGTTTCTCCTTTGTCCTCCTGTCATTCTTCATTGCCACGCCCTTCACCGCCGTGTTCCTGATGCCGTTTTTCTACAACGCGCGCTATTTCACGGCCTACCACTTTTTTCAGGATCGCTTCGGCCTTTCCGTCCGGCTGCTGGCGTCAGGACTCTTCATCTTGCGTGTGTCACTGTGGCTGGGCGGGGCGATCTTTGCGCCAGCGCTGGCGATCGGAGCCGTCACTGGATTGCCGCTGCCTTTCACCATCCTCAGCACCGGCCTCATCTCCACCCTCTACACCATGAAGGGCGGCATGAAGGCCGTGATCTGGACGGATGTCATGCAACTCGGCGTGCTTTTTGGCGGGCAGTTCCTCATCATGCTCGTGGCGGCTGGCATGGTGGACGGCGGCTTCGCCGGAGCATGGGACACAGCGAAGGCGGCAGGAAAGCTGGATTTGAATTTTTCGCTCGATCCCCAGGCGCGCATCACCGTATGGGCAGCGCTCATTGGCGGCACCTTCCTCAATCTCGTGCAAATGGCCACCGACCAGGTCTCCGTGCAGCGCTACCTCACAGCGGGCAGCCTGCGCGACGCGCAACGCGCGCTCTGGATCAAGCTGTGGATGTTTGTCCCTGTCTTTCTGATCTTCCTCGGCACGGGCTTTGTGCTCCATGCCTTCTACCAACAGCACGGTGACCCGATTGCCGCCGGACTCATCCAGAGGGCAGACCAGATTCTCCCCTACTTCGTGATCACGCAGCTCCCCTCCGGCCTGCCTGGCCTGCTCGTTGCCGCCATCTTCGCCGCCAGCATGTCCACCGTCTCCGCCGGGGTGAACTCGCTTACTTCGGCGACACTCTGCGACTTTTACCAGACCCTGGAGAAGGACAAAGTCCCCGAAGCCGTGCAGGTGCGCCGCGCACGCTGGTGGACGCTGATCTATGGCGTCCTCGTGACCATGTTCGCCTTTGTCATCTCCCAGTTTCAGACAAATCTGGTCGAATCCATCAACGTCATCATGGGCGTCATCGGTGGACCGATGTTAGGGCTGTTCCTTCTCGGCATGTTCACCAAGAAAGCGGACCAGCGAGGTGCCATCATAGGCTGCGTCGTTGGCCTGGCCTCAAGCCTCTATTTCTATTTCCACGTTTCCTTCCTCTGGATCACGATGTTCAGCGCCATTGTGACCATGATCACTGGTCATGTCACATCCGGCCGATTTGCGAAACCGTCAGTCCCCCATCAATGACAATGATCTCGCCGGTGATGTAGCTGGCGGCGTCTGAGCACAGAAACACCGCTGCCCCGGCCACATCTTCCGGCGCACCCACCCGACGCAGTAGAATTTTCTTCTCGTAGTGCTCCAGCACCGAGCGGTCCCGCGACTCCATCCACTGCGAAGTCAGCGGCGTTTTGATCAAACCGGGCGCGATGCCGTTCACACGAATGCCGTGATCCGCCAGCGACACCGCGAGCGACTTCGTCAGCATCACCAGCGCTCCTTTGCTCGCGTCATACGCGCACGAATCCGCTTCTGCCTGGAATCCATTCGTTGAGGACGTGATGACAATGCTGCCACCACGCTTCTCGGCCACAAGACGCTTCGCAAAGGCCTGCGCCGTGAAAAACGCCGACGCCAGATTGAGCTGCATCGTCTTGTCCCAGCGCTCACGCGTCATCTCCAGCAGCGGTAGATCGAAAAAGCTGCCTGCATTGCAGATGAGCGTGTCGAGGCCGGGTTGAAGCACAAAAGCTTGCTCGACGAGGCTCTGCGGCCCATCGTTTTCCATCAAATCGGCCTTCACATAACTGGAAAGGCCTTCCACGGCATCCTGAAGGCCATGAAACACCACTTTGGCTCCAGCTTGCTGCAAGGCCTTGCCCATCGCCAAGCCGATGCCCTGCGATGATCCGGTCACCAATGCGGCATGGCCTTCAAGAGAGAATGCTTTCATCATGGAGCTTGAGGTAATCGCGGATGTTTGTGTTCGCAATGCGGGCCACCACGGTCTCGCCAGCGGCGGTCAACGCATCGACCTCAGCCTTGTAGGTGCTGATCAGGCGCACGACTTCGTGATTGATCTCGGCGGCATAGCTGTAAAACGGCGAATCGCTGCCCCACATGAATTTTCGCGGATACGCCGCCGCCAGATCGGCGATCACGCGGGCCGGATTCGTGTAGTCACTGTCAAAGCGGCGGGCTTTCGGCGCAATGTAGGGCATGTCCTTCACCGCACCCACGCAATGAATGCAATGCGCCGAGTTGTCGAACCAAGTGTTCGGCAGCGCTTGCACCCGGTCGAGGCATTCCTTGTCGTAGCGGCACGAGTGAGCAAGGCAGAAGCGCACGCCCGGATTTTCTTCCGCGATGTCGAGGATGTCGCTCGCCTGCGCCCACAGATCACTCTCCGCCACACTCGAATGAATCAAAAACGGCACATCCCACTCAGCCGCGAGTTCCACGAAGACCTTTCCGCGGTCCCGCAGGTGCTTGATGTCCGCCTGGAGGATCGTCGTCTGCATCTTGATGCCGTGGAAACGGTATTCGCCGCGCAGCTTGCGTAGTTCCACAGCCTGCGCCGCCGTGTTCCGCATCGGATCAGCCATCACGAAGGGCAGCATGCGCTTCCCTTCGTCGGGAAACAGCTCGTAGCACTCCTTCATGAGCCGGCGGTTCTCGAAAGCATACGGAATGTCGTGCAGGCGGCCCTTCTCGTCCTTGATCTCGTTGTCCATGAATGCCGTCACATCGAGCGCGAGGTGGCTGACGAACGGAAAGACGATCCAGCGGTCGATCCCAAGCGCCCGGCCCTCGTCGTGCATCGCTACGAGGTGCTGGGCATAGGGAAAGTCGCCGTGCAGGTAAAACAGCAGATCGGAACCGACGTGGTTGTGACAATCAATGATCATGGAGGTGAATTAGGTTAGACAAGACGCGCAAAGCCTTGCGGAACGACCTCAACGCCCGCTTCGGCCTTCAACTCGCCTCGTTCCTGCATTTTGGCAACGAGAGCGAGCGATTCATCCAGCGCCGCGAGCATTCCAGCAATCAGTTCATCCGTGTGCGGCCAAGCCACATAGAGCTGGCTCGACATCAGATAACCGCGTTGGAGCATGTGGCGAATCATGAGCACTTTTGCTGCCGGATCGGCAAAGCCGAGCGAAGGCGCGCATGGCATGCCGCCGATCTTGAGTTGCAGTGCCGGATACCGTGCCGCCACCTCACGCAAACCGCTCTGCAATCGTCCTCCAAGCTCCCAAACGTGCTGCTGGACGCCTTCGCGCTGCATTTTGCCAATGCAGGCCAATGAGGCAGCCGTGCCCACGCCGTCCGTCCAGTAGCTGCTGGAGATGAAACTGCTGTTCGAGGCATCCATGACCTCATTTTTGCCGATGATCGCCCCGGCGGGATAGCCATTCGACATCGCCTTCGCATACACGGCGAGATCTGGCTCGATGCCGAGCACCGGCGCTGCGCCGGGGAAGCCAAAGCGCCAGCCGCTCGTCACTTCATCAAGCACAAACACCGCGCCAGCAGCATGGCAGGCGTCGATCACGTTTTGCATGAAGCCGTCACGCGGCCACTCGCTGCGCATCGGCTCCATCACCACGGCGGCCAGTTTACCATCGAGCCTTTGTAAGGCAGCGCGGAAGGAATAGAGGTCGTTGTAGCGAAACGGCACCGCCGTTCCCGCCAGCTCACGCGGCACACCCAGCGGCTGCAAACCGGGCAGCAGATGACCATCGAGCGCGGCATCATCGCCGAGGTTCGCTGCGAGATACCAATCGCTCCAGCCATGGTAGCCGCAGAAGGCGATGCCGCTTTTGCCCGTGGCCGCTCTCGCGATGCGCACCGCGAGTCCGAGCGCCTCGCCGCCACCGCGCGCATAACGCACCTTGCCAGCCCACGGATGCAGATCGAGCAGCAGATCCGCGAGCTTCACCTCATCTGGCGACGCCAGTGTGGCGTAACTACCGAGATTCACGCGACGCTTCACTGCCGCGTTCACCTCATCGTCCGCATGACCGAGCAAAATGGCTCCGACACCGCCCGTGAAGTCCGTGTAGCGCCGCCCATCCAGATCCCAGATGCTCCCGCCTTTCGCCCGCGAGAAATACGACGGCCACGACTGCGGATCGAAGAGATGCGCCCGCTTCGAAAGGAGCCCCGTGCCACAAGAGATTTTCGTTTTCGCTTCTTCCCACAATTTTGGGCCGGTTTTGACCTCGGAGGCCGGCTTGAGTAGCCGCAGGGCGTTCTCGCAGAAAATGTCCTCCAGATCACCCTGCGTCATGCCTGTGTCTTCACATGCTTCACGCATGCACATGAGCGATTCGATGCCCACGGTCGTGTATTGGCCGAAGATCGTCAGTTTATCGCCTGCAATCTCCGGGTGAATCCAGGTGAAGCCGTCGCCCTGCGTGATGCAGGAGCCGCGCAGCTCGCTGACCATGTAATCGCTGCCCCAGAGGACGCGCTGCGGCCCCAATATCTCAATCGCTGCTCGAAACGCGCCCGCTTGTGTCACCGCCGAAGTGTCCACGACCACGTTGTCGAGATCGACGAGGTGATGCAGCCCCTCACGGGCATGACGATAATTAAAAGACCGCGCCACATGCGCCAGGATCAGCCTGCAGCGTGGATAGCGGCGGCACAGTCGCTGAATGGCCTCCACGTTGCGCGGATCGGTGATGCCGCCCGCTAACATGATGTGCAGCACCATGATGCCATCGTGATCGTGGCAGATCTCCCACATCCACTCCGGCGCGAAGGATTCTATTTCTGCCTCCCGCGTGTCCGGCACATCGGCATAAAGACGATACGGCTTGATGCCCACAAACGCGCCCGTGCTCATCAGCCGCCGCATCTCCGCCGGATTATCCGTCGGTGCAGCCAGTACCAGAGCGCGCGAGTTTGTCGTCATGTCGATCTGGGATTGCACCCACGCATTCTCGCCTGCTCGATCATTACCAGCGCTCGGATAGCCAAAGAACAGCCCTTCGACTTCCCTGCCCGGCATCCATAGCCGCATCGCCGCCTGGAAATCGGCCATGCCATAGCCGTGATCTTCATCCAGGAACGCCGGCCGCTTTCCTTCCGCGAAATTCCGCGAATGAAACAGGTGCGTATGCGCATCGAAGACCTTCTGCGGCACAAAGCCGTCCAAAGCACGGTTCAGCAGCTTGCGGTCAGTATCGTTGAGTTCAGTGACAAGTTTGAGGGACATGAGATTCGTAGCATAGGCTTTCTAGCCTGTGGGTTTCTGAAACAGGCTAGAAAGCCTATTCTACATACACGGTATAGACTTTCGCTCCGCAGTTAGCGGCAAAGTTCACACGCAGAGCCAGCTTTTTGCCTTCTGGCAGCGATTTCGAAAAGGTAAGCGGCACACGCACACCATTCGTGGTCACCTTGGCCTCGTAGCCGTCAAGAACATGGTCAAGATGGTCAAGCAGTTGGACAGAGAGCGGCGACTCTGCGGTGATGCCATCGACGTTCAGTGCGATCTGCTTCGCTTCGAACGTGCTCGTGATGAAATGCCCCTCTTCCTCAGCCACCTTGCGTGACAGCGAGCCGAAACCATCGCGTCGCAGCGTGGCGAGGCCGATGTCCATGTCTTCGAGCACGCCGCCGGTGTCCCAGTGCGAATACCAGATCATCGTCTTGTCACCCTCGTTCACGAAGGCGAGGCCTTGGAGGATCGCGACATCATCCCACTCGCCTTCTTTGCCGCGCGGGATGATTTGAAAACCCGGCACAGGCTCGCGGAAATGCACGCCGTCGTTGCTGATCATCAGGCCGAGATCGACGCGCACACCGTAGTTCCAGCTCTTGCCCTTCGGCGGCGGTTGCTCCGCGTCCTGCCACATGCCGTGCAGGCCGACCATGACGTTGCCTCGATTCCATAGGCCCGCGCCCATGTGCATCTGCTGGCCTTCCACGGGCGGATTGGAAAGCTGGCCGGGCCGTGCATACGACATCGCCTTCGCCTTCGACCACGTCACAAAGTCTGGTGAGCGATACGCCAGCATGTCACGCCCGATGTCACTACCATCCGGCCGCCACGACCACGGGCTGAGAAGCTGACCTGTGGCATAATAGAAATCGCCGAAGCGATACAAGCCGCTCACCTCGAAGCGCTCTCCGCCCGCGTTTGCCGGGCGATCTCCGACGCACTTCCACTTCAGACCATCCGCACTCGTCGCCGTGACGAAGGAACCCCAGCGCTTTTCATTCGGCCCGATCTTACTGCGCCCTCCCTTCACCTCTTCAATCGGCATGTGCGCGATGTAGGCGCACTTGTAACGCTTCGATGGATCAGGTTCATTGGGCTCGTAAAGCACGGAGAGAAAATCATTCACCCGAGTCATCGAATTCGGGTCGCCCTCGATCAGGCAAATGTTGTTCTTCGTGCTGCCATTAAACTCCACGAGGCCCAGTTCCGGCTTCGTCCACGTCACGCCGTCCTTGCTCTCCGCGTAGCACATCGGCCGCCACCAGCCCGGAGCCTGCCCGGCTTTGATCTCCGGCTCATGCATGCCGAGATACCACATGCGGAAGGTGTCGCCCTGCTTCAAAACGGTGCCGTAGAGGATGGCATGGCCTGCATCAGGCGAGCCGGGCGCTCCGCTGCGAAGCACCGGGTTTGCTGGATGCTTCTTTGCCACCTCCAGCGTGACCTTCAGATTGTGCTGCCAGGCGATGTTGTGGTCATCAAAAGCAAAAAACACCTGCTCGACGGCATGAACCTGGAGCGCGAGACAACTCAAGAGGCAAAAGATGTACTTCATGCTGTGATTCTGATCCTCGACCATACCCCTACCAGTACAAGTTCCTGGTTCAGTTGGCAGACCAGTCGATCATTTCACATAGATCGCGCTCAAGCGAATGTCCCGGCGCTTTGAGCCTTCAAACACGATTCGCAGCCTCACACGATCCGGAAGCTTCACGTCGCTTTTGAAAACCACCGGCGTTTGAAAGCCACTTTGACGAACAACGCTGCTGTATGCTGGAACGGGCCGCTCAAGGTGATCGAGCAGTTCCACGCGCAAAGCCGCCTCATCACCCAAACCATCTGCATTGATAAAGAAGCTCGGTTTGGTCACGGCAAACGAGTGGGTGACCAGTTCCGCAGTTACTTTCGGCAATTGGTAGTCACCCGGCCCTTCACCGCTTGTGTCCACCATGAGGCCCGCGAAACGATCTCTTGGTATAACGGCGATCCCGACACCGCCGCGCGGCACTTCGGGGCCACCCGTCGGCCTTGGATCCCAGGTGCCGTAATAAACAAAAGTTTGCTCGCCGATGTTCTCGAAGCCCTGGCCTTGGATCAGACCGCCCTGGTCCCATTCGCCATCCTTGCCGCGTTCGAGGAAGGTCCATTCGTGTTTGGGTTCGCGGAAGTTGAGACCATCGTTGCTCATCACGAGGCCGAGATCAATGCGCACATCCTTCCACTCTGACGCGCCATGCCAGAGACCATAGATGCCAAGCAGCACGTTGCTGCGATTCCACACACTGATGCCTTCGTGACACTGCTCGCCCTCGCGGCTGCGATTTGGACCCAGCCATTCATATTGCGACGCGCGCACGAAGGCGATATTGTTGGTGGCTGACCAGTTCACGAAGTCGGCGCTGCGATAGTGCCGGACTGAGCGGCCCTGATACGGATGAATGCCAGGCATGGCGTTTTGCCCGGAGATGACAAACTGGCCGTCCCATTGGTAAAGGCCGCCGCTGGGCTCGAAGTGAAAGCCGGGGATGAAGAGGTCTTCCTTGCGCAGTTCCGCCTTGAGCGGCTTCACGTCCTTCACCGGCTTCCAACGCAGCCCGTCCGCGCTCACGAACGGCAGCAGCGTGCCGAGGCGTCGCGTGTGGCGATAATAAACGTGCGTGGTCATTTTGTAGCGCCGCGCAGGATCAGGATCGGCGTCGTCTTTGAGGACTTTGAGATTCACAAAGCCCCAGGACTCGCCGCACATGTCGAGAAGGTTATTTTTCTTGCTGCCATGGAACTCGACGAGTCCGAGATCCGGTTTCACCCAGTTCAAACCATCCACGCTCTCCGCGTAGGCCGCGCGCCAGCGTGATGAGGCCACCTTGTTGTTAGGATCATCATCAAAGGCCACATACCAGAGCCGGTATTTGCCGTTGTCCTTGATAATGGAACCATAAAACTGCACGCCATGCGCATCCGCCGTGCCCGGCGCTCCACGCTTCACCACCGGATTCGCCGGATGCCGCGCAGGCTGGCGCATTTCGATCCGCAGGTTCTGCGTGTGCGGAATGGAGACGGTGTCGAAAGCAAACAGTGTCGTGGCCTTCGTTTCATCGAAGTAGTCGGCAGCTTCAACAGTCGAGAGGCTGATGGCGAGAAGGAGGGCGATTCGTTTCATAGTTCGTCTTTCCAGGTGTCGTCGTGGTGGGCTCCAAACAAATCCGTCTGCGGTAAAAGCTGCTCCATCAGGTTCTCAGGCAGGATGTTGGGCGGCAGGGGCTTGAATCGTGCGGGAACACCCATGGCGATCATGCCGGGCGGCACGTCTTTGTTCACGACAGCTCCGGCGGCAATGAAGGAACCGCGTCCGATGGTCACGCCGGGGCAGATCGTGACTCCACCGCCGATGCAGACATGCTCCTCGATGGTCGCGCCCTGCACGGTGCCTTCGCGCATGGGATACTTCGCGTTCAAAAACGTGGTGCCGGGGCCGATGAAGACATAGTCGCCGATGGTGGTGCGGCTGGGTACATAGACGTGCGCCATGATTTTGACTCCGTTGCCGATCTTGAGCCGGCCCTCCAGTGTGCATTTGTGATGCACCACGCAGCGGTTGCCGATCACGATCTCACCACGAATGAGCACCTGATGGCCGCATTGAAAGCGATGCCCGATGGTCGTGCTCGCGTAGATGATGCTGCCGCTGCGGATGATGGCGTGATCGCCGATGCGCGTGGGCTGTGAGTCGCCGGGGTAGCGATAGCCGAGGATGACATCGGGATCGATCTGCGCGTTCGCGCCGACTTCGTGGAAAGGTTGTGTGGGGAGACTCATGGGGTGGAGAGGCTTCAATTATTTTTCATCCCGCTCAAAGGATGTGCCGTCACTGCTTCCCATGCGAGTTCTTGGAGCAAGCGGTTGAGTTTCTCCGCCTCGAGCTGGCTGGCTAGCATCGTTGGCACGGGCAGACCGATGGGACTGCGGCGATAGATGACGGCGAAATGGCAGTAGGTGGCGAGCACCTTCACCACCGGCCCCGCATGGCCCAGGCCATCCGTGAAGAGCGCGCTCTGCTTGGTGAGGCCCGGTGCTTCATGCGCGATGATCTTGCCGCGCAGCGCCATCACCGCCTGGCCCACGGGCACGATGAACACCGTGCGCTTGCCCAGCTTCGCATTCAGCGCGCTGGCGTGATCGTCCATGCTCTGAAAGTAGGCCGCATGCATCGTGCGCAGCTCGTCCAGGGTCCGCGAATCACGATCCACGATCTTCGGGCCTGCGCCAGCTTTCAGCACGGTGGGATCATCATACGGAATCCAAAACTCCTGCACGAGCACGCGGATGTCCGGGTTGTGCTGTGCACCCAGCATCACGAGTTTTTCGATGCCCTCATCCGGCAGATAGATCGGCGAGAGCATCAGCACATCCACCGCGGCTCTGCGTAGTGCCGGTTTCACGGTGTTCTTCGCGCCCGACAGATCCCAATGCCGAATCACCTGCGAACCACCGATGCTCTGTATGCCCGCCTGCACATGACCTTCGGCTTTGGCCGCCGCCGCGACTTCCGCGAGCACTGGCGGCATGTACATCAAGAGACTGTGCCCGGCGGTGAACACGCGCTGACCTTTGACCGGCTCCGCGACGGATTCAGCGCTTGCCGAAGCCTGCCACACGAAGCTCAGCACGGTGGCGACCCACGAGATGAGCAGGTGGGTGGCTAGTCGGCAGTGAGTCAGCGCAGTCATGGGTTTGATGGGCTTGAAGTTACTTCGCGAAGCGGTTCAGCACCTCCACCGCTTTGACCGCGATGACATCGCCCGCAGGCTTGGCATAAGGAGCGCGGAACTTGCTGTAGCGGTAGTGGGCGCTCATGTATTCGCCGTCGCCGGGGTTGGTGTTCGCGCCGTCGGTGAGATAGCCATACGAGAGATTCGTGTAGCCGCAGGGAAGGACGAGTGGCAGCGGTGATCCGGCGCGGATTTGCCGCCCGATGCCTTGAAATGGCTCGAAGGGCATGCCGACGATGCCCACATCGCCGAGGCGCAGCACCTGGATGTCCACTTCGAGAAATTTGTCCACGGTGTCCGCCTTGCCCTGCTGTCGCAAATCGAGCGCCCACTTGCTCCAGGGCAGGATCATCTCGATCAACTTGCCGCGATAGGCAGGCGTAAGCTCGCGCGGGAAATTATGCCCGATGCAGCGCAGCGTGTTTTCATCGCCTGCGGTTGCGCGCTTGATGAAATCCTCCATCTCGGCGATTTCAGCCTTCAGCGCTTCTTCTGACGGCAGCGGCGCGAGCGGGATGCGCACCTTCTCGGTGGCAAAATCGAGACCGTCTCGCTTCGATGCTTTCAAGTCAGCCAATGCAGTGATGTAGCTGTCGGCGAGCATGCGGCCATATTTGCGCGAGAGATCGGCGTCGCCGCGAAACATGCCTTTGGAGTTCACATCACCGGCGCAGCCTTGCAGAAAGCTCACGGTGATCGGCTTCGATGGCGATAGGTGCTGTGCAACGTGCTCGCAGGCCACTTGCGGCCAGTCGCCGAAGATGATCGGCTTCTCAGGACGAAAGCAGGAGCACGGATGGCTGGTGAAGTGTGTGATCGCTGTGACGACCTCGCCGCGCTCGTTTTTTAGCACCACGATAGGTGCCTGCCTGTCCATGTCGCCATTGAAATCGACGCCGAGCAGGTCGCGATCCTCCTCGCGGATGAGGTAGCTCGTGCCATCGGCATAGCGACCTTTGCGATTATAGCTGATGCGACCTTCCGTGCCCTCCGCCCACCAGACGGTCACGGGTTGCAGCAGCGCGGGCAGTTGTTTTGCCGTGGCGGTGAGTTGTTTCAAAAACTCCTCGCCCGCAGGCACCAGTTTCGGCGCTGGAAGTTCCTCCGGCTTCATCGAGATGGCTGAGTAGGCCTCGATGTGATTGCTCACGAGATTGAGGTCCGTGTGGTTGTGCGAGACCATGAGCAGCACATGACTCAGCGGCAAATTGAGAGCCTCCGCCGCCGTGCGCCGGATGAGCGGGCTGATGTTCGCACCTTTCGGCGAGTTCATGTGCGGAGTGATGAGGCACACGCGTGTCTCGCCCGCTTTCAGCAGCGTGACCGCCGTTTTCAGCGGTCCCTCCACCTTCTGCACCAGCGCGCCGACTTTGCTCGATGTGTGGCCGCCCGTGCCCGGCGTGATGCTGAACTCCAACGCGGCTGCCTCCAAGGCAGGAGCGGCGTGCGCAGTGCTGAGTCCGCCGTGGAGCAGCAGGGCCGTGAGAGCACAGGTCAATGATTTCATCCGTTGCGTAACGTGGCAAAGGCTCCGCAGTTTCCTGGTTCAATCAAAAGACCAGGAATCCGGATCGAAGTTCAGCCGCCTCCCGCGCGTTTGGTTTTGCACATGTCCGCAGACTCTCTCTCCACCTCCCGCGCTGCGGACACGGCCCCGCTGCCACGCGCTTGGCTGATCGTGGGCCTGCTGTGGGTGGTGGGTTGTCTGAACTACCTCGACCGCGTGCTGCTCACGACGATGCGTGATTCCATCAAGGCGGCGATCCCGATGGGCGATGATGATTTCGGTGCGCTGACAATGGCCTTCTTGATTGTGTATGGCCTGCTCAGTCCGCTCGGCGGATGGTGCGCGGATCGTTTCAGCCGCAGCGGTGTCATCTTGGTCAGTCTGGCTGTGTGGTCCACCGTGACGTGGGCCACGGCTTATGTGCAAACCTACAATCAACTGCTCGCAACTCGCGTGCTCATGGGCGTGAGCGAGGCCTGCTACATTCCGGCGGCGCTGGCGCTCATCGCGGACTATCATCGTGGCAGCACGCGCTCGCTCGCCACGGGCATCAACATCAGCGGCGTGTATGCCGGCATGGCGCTCGGCGGGCTCGGCGGCTGGATGGCGGACACCCACGGCTGGTCGTCCGGGTTTCTCGTGTTTGGCGTGTTTGGCGTGGCGTATGCAGTCGTGCTGGCGGCCTTTCTGCGCGATGTGCCGCGTGTACAAAACGAGGACAACGTGGTCGAAACGGTGCCGCTTTTCCAAACCCTCGCCGTGCTAGGCCGCAACAGGCAGCTCTGGCTGCTGACACTGCATTGGAGCCTGCTCGGCTTTGCAGGCTGGGCCTTCGTCACATGGATGCCTAGTTATCTGCGTGAGCACTTCGATCTCACGCAAACGAAGGCCGGATTCACCGCCACGGCCTACATGCAGGCCGCCGCGCTCGCGGGGGTGCTCTGCGGCGGCGTCTTGGCGGACCGCTGGAGCCGCAGGCATCCGCGTGGACGCATCTTTGTGCCGATGATCGCCCTCACGCTGGCCTCGCCCTTCGTTTTCATCAGCGCCAATAGCGACACCCTGTGGATCGTCGCCGCCTGTCTCGTGGTGTTCGGTTTCGCGCGCGGCTGCTCCGACTCAAACATGATGCCTATCCTTTGTCAGGTGGCTGATCCACGCCATCGCGCCACTGGCTACGGTATTCTGAATTTCATCGCCTGCCTCGTCGGAGCGGTGGCCGCGTATCTCGGCGGCTGGCTCAAGGAACGCAACGTGGACCTCAGCTACATCCTCATGGCCTCCGCCTTCGGCGTGCTGCTCAGCGGAGTGCTGCTCGCCGCCGTGCGTCCTGCGCGGAGCGAGTGATCGGGCTCACTTTAAAAGCGGTCTTTGCTAAAGACTGGTTTTGAGGTATTTTGGTCGCCATGAAAGACCAAACGCTCCAAGCCATCCAGCAGAAGCTCGGGGATGCCATCACTCTCCCATTTCCAAAGCTGACGCGGCGGGATGCTCCGGGTTCCGCATTGCCATCTGGAAAAGCGCGTGCGGTCATCGGCATGAGGCGTGCCGGGAAGACCTCATTTTTGTATCAATGCCTGGCAGACCGGCTTGCCGCAGGTGTTGCGCGTGAGCGGCTGGTCTATTTCAACTTTGAGGATGAGCGGTTGGAAGGGCTTGAGGCGGCAGACCTCGGCATGATTTTGGAAACCTACTACCGCGACTTTCCCCGTCATCGTCGGGAGTCGTGTGTGACGTGGTGCCTGGATGAAATCCAGCTTGTGCCGGGCTGGGAGAAATTTGTGCGCCGCATGCTCGACTCAGAAAACGTGGAGGTGCTGCTGAGTGGATCATCCGCGCGAATGCTGAGCCGTGAGGTTGCGACAACCATGCGCGGACGAGCGCTGGAGACGATCATCACGCCATTTAGTTTCCGCGAGTTTGCTCGTGCGCGTGGTGCCACACCGCCTGCGGGCAAACTCGTGAGTTCTGCTGCTCAGTCGGCATGGCTGGCACACCTTGACGCATATTTGGAAATCGGCGGCTTTCCAGAGGCGGGCCGTTTCGAGCAGCCACGCGAGCGAACGGCGCTGCTGCAAGGCTATGTGGACAGCGTTTTGTTCCGCGATGTGGCGGAGCGTCATGGTGTGGTCAATCTTGTGGCCCTACGTGCCTTTGTGCGCCAACTTTTACGCCAGCCATCCACCACGTTCAGCGTCAGCAAGATTCACGCCGACTTTCACTCGCGCGGCGTCGGAGTTTCCAAGGAGACACTGCTCGACATGCTGGCGCACCTTGAGGACGCCTTCCTCGTTTTCACCGTGCCTCTTGCTTCGCGCTCCGAGCGCAGGCGGCAGGTAAACCCGCGAAAACTTTATCTGGCTGATCACGGACTCGCTCGTGCCTTCAGTGCCGGGCCGGGACTAGATCGCGGGCACTTGCTGGAAAACATCGTCGCCTGCGAACTCGCACGGCAATGCAGCGATGTGGCTTATGTGAAGACCAAAGACGGTCACGAGGTCGATTTTCTCGCCACGATGTTTGATGGCTCACGCTGCCTGATTCAAGTCTCAGCCGACGTGACTTCGCCAGCCACCTTTGAACGCGAAGTGCGTTCGTTGGTGGGAACCGCTGCCACCTTTCCCGATGCCCGTCGATTATTGCTGACCGAAAGCGATCTGCCGCGAGGTGCCGTCATCCCGGCAGGAATCGAGCACCTTCGCATGTGGCGCTGGCTGTTGCAGTGAGCCGATCAGTCACGATTTCGGGTTCCCCCGAGCAGCCAGCACCAACAGTGCCGTTATCACCGATGAAGCTGCCAGCATCCACACACCTGCCGCATAGCCCGTGGTGTGCTCCTTCAGCCAGCCCATCGCATACGGGCCCGCGAAGCTGCCGAGATTGCCGATGCTGTTGATGAGGCCGATGGCGGCCGCATTGGCCGTGCCTGCGAGGAAGCTCGTTGCATAGGCCCAGAAGCTCGGTGTGTAGCCTGTGAGGCCGATCACGGCGATGCAGAGAAAAAGCAGCGCGAAGGCGAGATGCGCCTCCAGCATCGCCACCGCCGCGAGACCCGCGCCACCGAGCAGCAGCAGACCCGCCGTGTGCCAGCGCCGCTCGCCCGTGCGATCCGATGACCAGCCTGCGAGCACCTTCGCGATCACTCCCAGCGAGTAAGGCAGCGACACGAGCAGCCCCACCGTGAAGTTCGAGAAACCGGAGAGCGACTTGATCATCGTCGGCAGCCAGTAGCCGAGGCCGTTCGAGGCCAGCAGTCCGAAGAAATACGCCGCTGAAAAGATCAGCACGCGCGGATCACACAATGCCTGCCACACCGTCGGTTTGCGAGTCTGCAAGGCCTCACGCGACATGCGCTCGCGCTCCAGTTCGGCCACGAGCCAGGCTTTTTCATCGTCCGGCAGCCACTTCGCGTCCGCAGGCCGTTCCGTGAGGAAAAACCAGCTCGTGATGCCCAGCACGACCGCCGGCATTCCTTCCAGGATGAACAACCACCGCCATCCCTCCAGCCCCAGCCAGTCCAGCTTTAGCAACGCGCCCGAAACCGGCCCACCGATCACCATCGCCAGTGAAATGGCTGACATGAACAGCGCCACCGCCTTCCCGCGATCCGCCGCGCGGAACCAATGCCCGAGATACACAATCATCGCCGGGAAAAAGCCCGCCTCCGCCGCACCGATGAGGAAACGCAGCCAGTAAAACTGCGTCGCGTTTTGGATGAATCCCATCGCCGCTGCCAGCACGCCCCAGGTGATCATGATCCGGCACACCAGCACCCGCACGCCCCAGCGCTGCGCGATCACCGCCCCAGGCACCTCCAGCAAAAAATACCCCACAAAGAAAATCCCCGCGCCCAGCCCATACATCTCCGCCGTGAACCCAAGATCCGCCGTCATCTCCAACGCTGCATAGCTCACATTCACCCGGTCCAGATACGCCACCACATACAGCAGGATCAAATACGGCATCAACCGCCCCATCACTCGGTTGCGGACACGGATGGCGAGATCAGGAGTGGTTGGGGTCACGATGGAAGGTGGAGACAGTTGAATTTAAGTGGCATTCGATTCATCGCGTTCTCCTGCCTCCATGGCGTTGATTCACGGAACAAACTGCAACGCGAACAAATCAGCCCCGCGCAGCTCAAACCTCAGCCGCACGGGCTTTGCAGCCAGCGTGGCGAGGCTGCCGCCTTTCCAGGTGACGGCTTGATCCATGAGATCGCCTTTCAGTGGCGTGCAGTCATCGAGCGCGAAGCCTGGAATGGCTTTGCCAGCCTCATCTTGCACTTCCACACGCGTTTCGCCGCCGCTGAGCAGATTCAGCATGAGTTTCGTTCCTTCAAAGGTCAGCGGCTTGGTGATGAGTTCGCCTTTCGCCGATGAAGCGGAGACAAAACCATCCACGCGGAAGGTGAAGCGGCGGATGCGGCTGCCGGGACCTTGGTAGTAGGCTTCGCTGGCATAGACGCTGAGTTCGTTCGGCTTTCCTGGCAGCGAGAGCACGCCGATGGTCATGTAGTTGCTGCGGTTCCAGTCACGATCTTTGGGTGCGGTGATGGGGATGAGCGGCTCTTCCCAGCGCTTGAAATTTACGCCATCGCGGCTGGTCATGAGCACAGGCTCGACTTGCGATCCCTTCGGCTGATAGCGCGTGGGAAAGCCGAGCAATAGATGCGGCGCTCGCGCATACGGACGCACGGCATTCGTGTAAAGCTGCACGGTTGGCGCATCCTTGCCGTAGGCGAGGTCGGCCTGATTTTCCCAGGAAAGGAAGTCCTTCGAAGTTGCTGTGCGAATGGCGCGGACACCAGCGGGCTTCCAGCCGCGCTCATCGGTATAACCGCCGGTGAAATAACGCCAGTAAGCGCGATAGGCTCCGAGTTCATTGTCAAAGAACGCGGTGTTTTGCGAGTCAAACGAACCTGCGGTGATCACCGGCTTTTCGCGCATCACCGACCAGCGCAGACCATCGGCGGAATGCCAGGCTTGCAGGGACGGGTTCTTTTTGCGCTCGACGTTGTCGCCCGTGGTGGCGAGCGCTTTGTAGCGTGACTCGGGCGGGCAGTTCGGGTTCGTGTCGAGGAACGGGGCAAAGGTGGAGCAGCCATCGCCCATGTGCGTGATGTTGTTGTCCTTCGATCCCTCAAACTCATGCAGCCCGAGATTCGGCTTCGTCCAGGTGATGCCATCGCGGCTTTCCGCGTAGCAGGTCACGCCTGACTGACTCGGCCTCCCGCCTTCCTCACCATGATGCGAGCCTCGGTAGTAGCAGCGGTAAAGATCGCCATCTTGAAGCAGCGTGAAGTAGCCCGACGTATTGCCCTCCCATGGCGCATCGCAAATCAACGCCACATTCTGCGCCTGCGGCTTGTGCAGCTTCAAAGTCACGCCGTTCTTCGATTCGATGAGGTGCTCGTCCACGAACAACTCGCTGCGTGAATCGAGTTGGATCGGCTCAGCGGCCATGCCAAAACCGACCAGCCACAGCATGCAGATACATGGGAGAACCGACAATGAGCGCGAGACAGAGGAGAAGAAAGCAGACATCACCCATGCAAACGACCGTTTCCGTCCGCACCTTCTGGCTCATTTGAAGGACCAAATGAAAAGCAACTAGAGGCACAAACCGATGAGTTTGCTCCTGTCGCGTCAGTTCGCCCCCCATCACGCGACAGCGGATACTCCTTCCCGGCTTGCCACCATTCCGGCGCTTGCCACCATCCAGAGATGCACGCCACACCATAGATCGTTTCGTCCCGCAAACACCGATGAAACCCAAGCCCACTGCCAAGCTATGAATGGCGAAAACAATACCCTGCCGACCCGGGTTCACACGCTTTCTGGGCCGTTGTTCGAGCAATTCTGCTGCGAATGGCTCCAGCTCAGCCCCTGCACACCGCTGCTCGGCGGCGAGGTGATCCATGCCCAGCCTTTTGCCCGCTCCGGCCAGAATCAGGATGGTATCGACATCCAGACTGATGTGCTCAGACATGACCCGACCGGAGAGGAAAAACGAGTGCGCGTCGTCTTCCAGTGCAAACGCACCCGCGACTGGGATGCAGACAAAACACGCACAGCGATCTCCAAAGTCACCGTAGCGGCGGACGAGTGTGTGCTCGTGCTAGCGATGGATGCTGGCGGTGGTGGTGATGGCCCGATCCAGAGCGCCATTAACGAGCATAATCGCACCAAAGCAGCCGGGCAGCCTCACTGGCATGTTTTTTTCATCAGCGATATTGAGCGCCACATCGGGCAAAACCTCAAGACCCCGCAAGGAGCCAGACTCCTTACCAAATACTTCGGAAGGGGCACATCTTTCGATGTGCTCGGCATGACCGAAGCCAGCCCACTGATCACCGAGTTGGCGATGATGGAAGGATTTCAGGGCTCATTCAGCCATAAGCAAAAACTTTTCGGCCGGGACGCTGAAAAGAAATCGCTGCTGGATGCTCTCGACGCAGGCCATCAAGCCATCCTTCTGCCTGCTCCTGGCGGCGAAGGAAAGACGCGCCTCCTGCTTGAATTTGCCAAGGAAGCCGCTGAGCAGCCGATCCGTCGCTGCGTGCGTTTTCTGCTGCCATGCACGCCCACGGAACTCGACGAAGCCATGCAATGGATGCCTCCGTGTGATGAAGCAGTCATTATCCTGGACGACGCCCACAGGTGGCAGCCAGAGCTGCGGGCGCATTTCGAGAGAATGCGCCTCCGCTGGGGTGCGCGTCTCCGGCTGGTCATCGGCACACGGCCTTACTGCCTCCGCCATTTGCAGATCGAACTCAGACAGGCCGAAATTCGCCCGATCCACCCCCTCCCTGCCCTAGCTTCGATCAAGCGGCCTGCGCAGCTAAAACTCGCCAAAGCTGCGCTTGCTCCAAACCTCACACAGCTTGCCAAAGCGCTCGTGGATGCTGCGGGTGGCAGTCCTCTCATCATTCTGACGGGTGCTGAACATCTCAACAAACACGACGGAAAGGTCAACCTGCACCAGGACGCGCATTTTCGCCGCGAGGTGCTTCATAGCCTCTTTGACACGCCCAAGCTCGCTACCACACACGGAGTCTCCGAGTTTGTGATTGAGGAAGCATTGGATCTTCTTGCCCTACTATCTTCCGCGCCCGTGGACGCCGTATTGGAGGAAAAAGCAGCTTCATTCATGGGCCTGACTCCACCAGACTTTCGTCGGTTGTTGGATGTCTTGAAGGAGTCTGGCCACCTCCAGATCAAAGCGGATGCTGGTTTGCAGCAGAGCACCTGGAGGCTCATTCCCGACCTAGCGGCAGACTACCGTGCCTGCGAGGCTTGTTTTGATGAAAAGGGGCACGCAAAGCCATTGCCAGCGAGATTTTGGACTCAACTAGGAAGTGACACCTTGCTGCCAGCAGTGCTGCGAAACCTCTCCGAGGCCGAATACATCACCCGCCTCATTCACCCGCAAGCCTCGCGTGTCACCACACCTCTCGTCGAGGCGCTGAAAAGCGAATATCGCCAGGCTGGCTGGCGTCGTCGTGTAGGTATCCTCAATCTGTGGCAAGGCATCTGCGAGCTACAGCCGCACGAGTCTCTTTTACAGGCGCGTGAAGCCTTGCGCTTGAAGAATGACCAACCTGCCGAGTCGCCGAATGAAATTGAAGAAGCATTCGCCACAGCGCCCCCTTCATTCGCCCAAATCCTCGAAGTATCTGCTGGCATCGCCGAAACCATCGGCAGCATTCAACTGGAGTACGTCACCACCTGCCTTGATCTGCTCTGGGAAATCGATGGCGGCCAATACGGCGACCTTTTGTCCAAGATCAGCACCATCTGCTCCGTCGCCTGCTTTGGCCCGCCCGTTTTTGCCAATCAAGCCATGCCGTGGATCAAGGCCCGCATCTACGACCCTGCACTTCTGCCATCACATGAAAGGCTCGGAGCACTTCTCCATGCCATGCTAGATGGATGCTTCCAACTTACCAAGATGGAGAACGAGTGGGCAGATCAGCGCACACTCCAGTTTCACAACTACCTGCTGCCACTCGGCCCCTCGAAGCATTTGCGAAAGGAAGTCCTCACGATCTGTCTGAACTGGCTGCATTCCCCCATCTGGCAGGCGAGGCAATCCGCCGCTCATTACTTCCGCCACTTCTTCGTGCCTGACCAAATGCCAGTGAAAGCAGATGGGGCAAGAGCCGAGGACCGCAAGGCATGGCGACAGGAGCAAGCGCGGGCAGTCAGCGCACTCAAGAAGGCCATTCCAGCCATCGAAGATGCCGCCACACTCTGGGCTCTGCGGCAAACGCTCATCAACAGCCTGCAATCAGCCCTCCAGGAAAAATCGGGCCGCCACGGCATCCATGACCTGCTGGAAGCCTTCCCTGACACTTTGGAACTGCGGATTCATCGCCTCTTCCTTTCCTCTGAGGAATCCGATGTGCCTCAAAGTGTCGCCGAATGCAGTCGCAGGGCACTTTACCAAGCTGGTAAGCAGCTCACTTCCAAAGAAAGTTATGACAGCATCCAGGATGAAATCGCCTTAAAGCGCCAAACGTGGGCTGCCTTCGTCGATCACACCACTCACGAGGTTGTGAAGCTCACGAGCGACGCCAGTGGCCTCTGGCGCTTTCTTGAAGAATGGCACCCAAAACTCGAAAAGCTCGGCAGCATGAGTTTTTGGGCATTTGTTGGCTCCATCGGCAAACAGCAGCCCGAGCTACTTCCCCAGCTAGCAGAACACCTCTTGGCCTCCGAGAGCAGCACGCTAGACAGGCTTTACCAAGCCCTCGATCATGCCTGGAAAGACGAACCAACCACCCGCACCGAGTGGACGCTCCGAGCATTGCAAAGCCCACGCAAAACACTCGCTCTGGAAGCGCTGCGCAGTCTTCGCTATCGACGCGAACTCACCACCGATGAGCTGGCAGCTTTGAAACGCTACGCCAGCCATGAAGATGTGGAATTTCGCTCTCACGTCTTTTCTTGGACCAAAGAGGCGCACACCTACTTTACGCATCTCGAAGTCGTTTTCGGCATCATCGCTGCCGTGAAGGTCAAAGTCGAGGAACCCAGGCTTGGCGGAGAACTCCGCGACTGCATCATGACTTGGTTCGGCTGGCCTCCTTACGAGGGCGTTCCGCACGGCGCAGAAATCCTCCAAAAGCTGCTGCTCATCCCCGATTTGCAAAAACTGCGCTTGGATGATCTCATCGAAGCCTGGAGCCGTCACGATCCACAACAAGTCGTCGATTATCTCCGAGCACGTCTTGATCATTGGCAACTCACCCCAAACGCCGAATATCAGCCCTTCGGCTACCTCGACCTGAACTCGCTTGATTCTGTCCCAGCGATTATCGAGAGGATCGACAGCGCTTTCCAGCAACTTATCGGCGCACATCACTCCCAAGACCTTACCCTGGCCGACAAACTGAGTAACTGGTTTCATATCCTGGGCGAAGGCGCGTGGCAAACCTACCAGCACTGGCTAAGCGATCATCTGTCCGCACTTCATGAGGAAGAACTGACCTTCGCCCTACAACCAGTGCGCCTCGAATCGTGCCTGCCGTTTAACAATCCTGATCTCACGGAAAGAATCCTCCAACAGGCCGCCAAACAGAGCGCTTCATGCCAGGAAACCGTGCGCCGCTGTCTCCGTAGTTCCCTGCACCCGCGTTCATTCTCTGCGCAACCAGGCCAAGCTCGTGGTCACGACCTTCATAATCGGGACAAGGCACTCGAAATGTCTGCGCTACACCGCCAGCGTCCCCTTTTGCGAGCCTTTTATTTGGAAATCGTGCAAAACAGCGAACGCGCGATCAAACGTGCCGAAGAAGAACAGTCACCATGGCCGGATGATTGAAAACGTCACGACCTCCCGCCCCCACCTCGGCGTTGATGTCCTGCCACAACTTCACGGCAGCAGCACTTTCCCTTTCACGGAGCAGAACTCGCCGCTGCCGGGCTCAAACGGGTATTTTTCGGCGAAGCCATCGGGCAGTCGCACGCCGAGGCCAGGCGTGTCCGCGAGCTTCACGCGACCGTTTTCCAAAACGGGGGGCTCGATCCACAACTCAGTCATGAGCGGCGCTTCGATGTGTTTGTTCAGTTCGGGACGGGAGGGATTGTAGGCTGCCATTTCGCAGATGGCCGTGTTTCGGCTGGCAAAGGCGGCGTGGAGGTTCGCTGCGGCTCCAGGCGTGGCACTCCAGGCATGAGTGGCGATGTTCACGCCCTGCAACTCGCACAGTCGCGCGATCTTGATGAAGCTCATCAGGCCGCCCATGAAGCTCGCGTCGAGCTGGGCGAGCGCGAAGGGCTTGTGCTCCAGCCAGTCGCGCCATTCCTCCATGCTGCTGAGGCATTCGCCACCCGCGACGGGGATGGTCGTTGCTTTGCGCAACTCGGCATACGCGCGCATGTCGGTATAAGGCAGCGCCTCCTCGAAGAAGCCGATGGGATAGGCTTCGAGCGCGTTCAGCACGAACTTCGCCGTCGCCACGTCCCACAGGTGATCGCCCTCGGCGAGGTTGTCCATGTGCGCGTCGAGATTGAGCTGGAAGGTGTCGCCGAAGCGCTCGCGGAGGAACTCCACCTTGCTCACCTCGACATCACGCGCTTCCTGCGGCGTGCGTGAGGCCAGGATCGGATGTCCGGGCCGATACAAGCCCGCGCCGAGCTTCACCGCATTGAATCCGCAGCTCAAATACGCCTCCACCTTGCCCTCTAGTTCGCCGCGATCATGCGGGCTCGTGCCGCCCGTCGCGTAGCACGGCAGCGACTCATGACAGCGCCCGCCGAGCAACTCATACACCGGCACGCCGAGCATTTTTCCCTTCAGATCGAGCAACGCCGCCTCAATCCCGCTCAGCACGATGCTGCCCAGCCCGACACGCGCCCAAAACTTCCCCGCTATGAACATGCGGCGATACAGCGCATCCACATCCAGCGGCGATTGTCCGATCAAAATGGGCTCGTAAAACGCCACGATGTCTGGCACGCACTCCGGCACGAAATAGCCCGCATACGTTTCGCCGAGGCCGGTCAACTCCGTGTCCGTCTCGATCACGATGAACGCCGCCGAGCGTCGCACGCGTGATTTCATGAAAACATCCCGCTGTGGCGCGGTGGAGAGAATGGTGCGGACTTTGGTGATTTTCATTGGAGGTCGTCAGGTGGGATGACATTCAGCAAAGGCTCGCCCGCGGCGAAACGGCGGGCGTTTTGGCGGAAGATGTTCAGCAAGCCCGCACTGTAGTTCGGCGAGAACGAGGTGCCTGAAATGTGCGGCGTGAGAATGACATGCGGAAAGGCCCACAGCGGATGCTCCGGCGGCAGCGGATACTGATAATGCGTGTCGATGGCCGCGCCGCCAAGATGCCCGTCACGCAGCACGGCGAGCAACGCAGCTTCTCGAATGAGCGTGCCGCGTGCGGGATTCAGCACGAAGGCTCCTCGCGGCAACGTGCGCAGCTCTGGCTCGCCGATGATGCCTTCCGTCTTCGTGGTGAGCGGCAAAGCGAGAATCAGGAAGTCGAGGCCGCTGAGAAACGCCGTTGTTTCTTCCTCGGTGAAGTAGCGATCCGGCAACGAGCCATCCAGATCGCCCGTGCCCGCGATGAACGTCGAGTCTGCCCGCGACTTCACACCCGAGCGTGTCAGCACATGCACCGTCATGCCCATGGTCTTCGCCAGCCGCGCCGTCTCGCGCCCAATGCCGCCGTAACCCCAGATGCCCACCGTTTTGCCACGCACCTCGCCCGTGAACTGCGCCGACCTCTCCCAGATGCCCGCATCCTGATGCCGGATCAGCGTGCGCACATCCCGCACGAGATTGATCATCATCGCGATGTTCCATTCCGCGATGGGACAATCAAAAATGCCGCGAGCATTCGTCACCAGGACACCGCGTTCGCCCAGCCGATGCGGAAACAAGTGCGAGAAACCCGCCGACTCGATTTGCAGCCAGCGCAGGTTCTTGAAGGCCGCGATATTCGGCGGTGCATGGGTGCAAAACATGACTTCAACTTTATCGGCATCGTCTTCAGGCCACGGAGCATCGGCAGGCAGTCCGCGCAGCACACGCACGTCGAGTTCGTCGATGTCAGGCTCCGCCGTGGCGAATGGCAGCGCGGTGGTGAGGCAGAGGGGCTTCATGGCAGCCAGTGGGGCAGATTTTGACGGAGCAGCGCGAGATAGCGGTCGAAACGCTCGTCGCTCACGCCTTCATACGGCGGCAGCAGGCGCAGGGGGAACTTGGGATCGTGGACGCGGCAGAAGAGCTTGTCGAAAGCCCCGTCCATGTGCGCGGTGCTGCCGACAGCCTCTTTGAAGGCGGCGATGAGGCCGTCGAAATCACGGGCGATGGCAGCAAGCTTCGCAGCATCCTGTTCACAACCCGCGCGGAAGTACTCGCTAGCACGAACAAAGTTCGTCGAAGTGAACGAGATGAGGAAGCCACACTCGCCCATCAACGCAGCTTTGGCGAATCCTGCCTCGGTGATGAAGTGCTGGAGCTGCGGAGACGCCGTCATCAGGCTCGTGAGCCTGGCCTCATCCGCGGTGCTGTTCTTGGTGGCGACGAGATTTTCATACTCGCCAGCCAGGAGGCCGTACTCGGCTCCGGTGACGATTCGTCCGGTGCGCATGAGGTTGTAGTGCAAAAACTCGCAGTCGGGGAAGCGGCCGCAGGTCTCACGAAAGAAGGTTTTCAGCTCCGCGTCGTTCAAAACGCCCCAACTCGGCAAACTGAGCTGAAATCGCCTCGCGCCCATGTCGCGAGCACGCTCGATGCGCTCGATCACCATCGGCAGCGACTGGCTGATGAGACCAATCATCGCCTGCACGCCGTCGATTCGCGTTTCATCGAGAAACACACGCGTGACCGCGTCGAATTGCGTTTCGGTGACTGCATAGCCTTCACCTGCGGTGCCAAAGATATAGAGATCCCGAATGCCGCTGGCGATTTGCAGCCGCACCGACCGGCGAAAAATGACCTCTTCGAACTCAAAGCGTTCATTCCACGGTATGCAGCATGTGGCGAGGACGCAGGGGCGGTAACGAGGAGAGATCATGGCATCGGCGCTTCCCAGATCGCCACACCCATGTGATAGCGCTGGTGGTTCTCGGAGGTCTTCGAATACCAAGCGGTCACCAGTTTTCCATCGGCACGTTGCACGGTGCTGGGATAGCCGCAGTCCGATTCGAGCGTGTGAGCGATGCGAATGGTTGTGCTCCAGGTTTTGCCTTCATCGCTGGTGAGCTTGGCGAGCACGCCGAACTGGCCTTTCACACGGCTGCCATGCACAAGGAGGATACGACCATCTTTGAGACGAACAAGGTGTCCGTTTATCTCGTTCTTGGCAGTGACGCGATTCGGCTCACCCCAGGTCACGCCATCGTCTTCGGAGATGAAGAGATCCATGCCTGTCTCACGTGCGGCTGCCATCCAGCGCTTGCCGCCGAGGTGAAGAAGCGTGGTTTCGTTGCCGGTCTTGTGGATGGTGCCAGTGCGCACCCACGTTTTGCCATCGTCATCGCTGCGGAAGTGCCAGGAGCGGTAACCCTTTGTCTTCGTGCTGATGGCGAACTCTTTCCACTCGCCGCCGTAGCAGGAGACATGCAGTGCGCCGTCAGCGCCGATCTTGATGTCGCCAAAGGGGATGTAGCTCGTCCAGCCGTCATCAGGCGCGGGGAATGATTTGATCTGCGACCAAGATTTGCCGCCATCGCTGCTGCGGCAGACCCAGGTGCTGAGGATGTCATCGCGGAAGACGGGCTGCTTCGGACGCTGCGGTTGTTTCACATCGGTCCAGCCGGAGCAGAGCACGAGGAGGTCGCCGTTCTTCGCGAGACCGGCGGCGACGTTCATGCGGTTGGTGTCCGCATCGTTTGGAGCGGGGATGCCGCGCAGTGACCAGAACTCGCCATCAGGACTATTCCAGCATTCCGCAGCTCCGGCGACCTGACCATGGCTCGGTTTGCCAAAGATGGTGGTGTTGATGCTGCCATCCGGCATCAGGGTGAGGTTCGGCCAGGCGCAGACGTTGTCGATGGCGACGAAGCGCTTGATGGATGGCGGGGTGGCTTCCTCGGCTTGAAGCGAGGCGAGGGCGAAGAGGAGAATCAGGGAGCGCATGATAAGGAAGGGCAAGATGATGAATGAGTTAGTCGGCGAAGCGGAGCGCATAGAGATCGGCGTCTTTAAGTTTCACTCGAAGTTGGATGGCTTTGCCTTTGAGAGAGCTGACATCGAGGACGGAAGCATCGAGATCGTCGCCATAGAGTTCGGGCATTTGGGCAAGGGGCTTGCCAGTTGCATCCTGAGCCTCGATCAGGATCGATCCGGCGGCGGAGGTGGAATAGTTCAGGTGAAGTTTGCTCCCGGTGAACTTGATCGGATGTGTTGTAAATTCGCCGCCTTTCGCGTCGGCGTGCATGGAGGCGAAGCCTTGCTTGCGCACGGTGAGGCGGCGGATGCGGTGATCGGCGTGGCGGTAATGCTCGCTGATGTAGAGCGACCACTCGGTGTCGCTGCTCTCGATGACACCGTTGGCGGTCATGTTGTTGCGGTCAGTCCAGTTCTTGAGATCGGGACCGGGGCGCACCCAGGCTTCGAGGAAGGGGCGATCCCAGTTCACGCCATCGCGGCTGGACATGAAGACGGCATCGCTGACACCGGGGCCTTCGTGCTCAGGCACCTTCTTCCGTGTGGTGACGAAACGTTTTGGGAATGAGAGAAAGAGATGTGGTGCAGTGGGGCATGGCACCGTTGCGCTGGTGTAGAAATGCTCCATCGGCACGTCTTTGGCATAGCGATGCGGGACGCCGTCACTCCAGGCGAGAAAGTCGGCGGAAGTGCAGCTCTGTACGGCACGGACTTTGTTGCTAAAGATTCGGCTGAAGCAGGCGTAGCGGCTCCGCGTGGTGTCGAAGAAGGCGAGGTTCTGCGAGTCGAACGCACCTTTGGTGATGACCGGACTGTCCTTCATCTTCTTCCAATGGATGCCATCCGCCGAGGAGAAGGCATACAAACCTCCGGGCGTTTCACCTTGATGCCAGTTCTTGCCAGGCTGCTTCACCCCACCAAGAGCCTTGTAGCGTTCCTCAGGCTTGGAATTGGGGTTTCTGTCGAGGAATGGCGAGAAGTTGTGCGACTCGACCCCGCGCCAGATGACGTTGTTGTCCTTCGTGCCGCCAGCCTCGATCAAACCGAGATTCGGACGCGTGAAATGGATGCCGTCGGTGCTTTCGGCAACGCAGGTGACTTGGGCATCGCTGTGATCCGAGCCGCCGGAGGAGCCACGGTAATACAAGAGCACCTTCTTGCCATCCTGGATGACGGAGAAGTAAGCGCACGTCGGCCCTTCCCAGGGTTTATCGGTGGTGAGCACGATCTCGCGCCGCACGGGCTCGTGGAGCTTCAAAGAGACTCCGCTTTTCTGTGCGACGAGGAATTCATCGACAAAAAGCTCCCAGCGTGAGCCGAGGTCGAGAGGTTCGGCGCACGCGGTGGTGGCGAGGGCGAGGTAAAGGAGTGAAGCGGCTTTCATGGCAGTAGTGATCAGGAACGGTCGATAGGCAGCAGAACCAACGACGCTTTTTTGGTCCTTTGAGCAGACCAGCCACCTCCAGGACTTCTTTTTCCATCCGTCAGACCACCTCACTCCACCTCGAAATCCGAGAACAACACGCACCAATTCCACAGCGGATATGGCTGGCCTACACGAGTGCCATAGGCGGCATCCGCGAAGGTGTGAACGGAACGCTCGGCATCGGAGTCGCGCAGATTGCCGTAACTGAAGGATCTCTGCGCCACCACCGGCTGTCCGATGGCAAAAGGTGTGCCATTGCGCAGTTCACGCGGCTCGTAGCGCAGCACGGTGACGCCGTTTTCCTCGCGCACGCTGCGAATCGGCACGCGGGTGTTCGTGCCGGAGGTGTTCGTCACGAGGAACGCGCCTTCATCAGTTAGCGGCTTCAGTTCCTTGGCAAAACGCCGCGTGAGCACCAGCTCCTCATCGCCGTCCGCAGTCTTTTGGATCACGGCAATCGCCCCCAACGCCGCCGCGAAAGGATGACAGTAATTCACACGGCATTTTTCGCTCGCTGGCAGCGCTTTGGCGAAGCGAATGCGCACGTTCGTTGGCGAAACGACTTCGACAGAGGTCAGCGTAAGTGTTTGACCACCACCACCGCGCACCTGGAATCCCGCAAGCGAGGTGAAGCCGCCCTTGATGGCAATTTCCTGCCGCATGAGGAAGTTCATATCGATCACCAGCGGCGGTCGCGGCACCGTAAACTCGATCACGACACCATCTCGCGTCGCATCGAGCTTTGCGCGACGCGGACGCAGCGGCTGCCAGTCTTCGTTTTTATGCAGCACGCGATGCATCACCTTGCCAACTTGCTCGCCCCACCAGCGTTCGCCATCGGCGGAAAGGTGGATGGCGTCGCCGTGCCGACCTAGCGTCGTGCGGCTGTTGATGGCGCTGGGCACGGCGTAGTGAGGTCCGACCATGTAGATGGAAGTGACTGCATCTGCCGCCATGAGTTGCGCATCGCCAGATTGGCTGAGGGTTTGATAAGTAAACATGGGCAGCTCCCCACGCTGGCCTGTGATGGCGCAGAGGTCTGCCGACCACTGCTTGCGATACGCCATGAGTTGATCGCGATACCACGCTAGGCCTTGTGCTCTTGGAAGCTCCGTATCCCAGCGTGTGGGCATGATGCCGCCCGTCGGCCCGCCATTGCCCTCGCCTTGCATCCAGTAGAGCGCTTCGATGCGAAAGCTCGCGCCCATCGCCTTCGCCTGCTCCATCGCGCGCCGTGCATCATCGAGGCTTGTACGGTAATACCCGCCGCCGTTGCGACGCGACTCCGGCGTGCGTTCATCCGTCGAGAGATCCGCGCTCGAAAGCTCCTGGATTTGTCTGCCTCCTTGACCCGCACATGCCACGAGAAAATGTGGCGGCCCATTTTTCTTCGCTCCCACGAGCGCCGCTTTGAGATGATCCGCCAGCCCGCTCGCTACCGTCTCTCCGAGTCCGCCATTTGCCTGCGCGCGAAGAGGCACCAACCGAAACTGCTCTGCGGGGCGCTTTTCTGGAGTGGCGGAGTTATCGCGAGGCAGCCAGGTGCGCACACCGCGCTTGAAAGCAAAGTTTCCCCAGCCTGTGACATCGGTAGTGACAATGGGCAGCGACTCCGAGCCGTCGCACAACGATTGCCCCATCAGCCAGATGCCGGAGATGGCTGGCTTCGGCTCTTCCGCAAAGGAATGAGAAAGCAGCAAGGCTGTGGCGAAAAGGCAGCGCTTCATGGATGTTCAGTTTTGAATTGTTGAAGAAGCATCTCCTGCATCGTGGTCGTCGGTTGGCCATCCAGCGGATGGCGCACCTCGCAGTTTACTCCGAGCGGCTTCAGCGTGTCTTGCATCATCAGGCCGAGCAGTGCGCTGTGTGTCGGATCTTTCTGTGCTTCGCCTTTGATCAGGGGTTTGTCGTCCTTCGTGCAGAGGATGAAAGCGGGTGGATCATCGGCGCTGGCGTGGGACATGGGCGAGTAGCGGCGGAGGTCGTCGAGGTGCTTGTCGCGGTTCGCGAGGAAGGGAGCGAAGGTTTTTTTCCGTGTTTTGCCGAAGTAGCCAAAGGCGTGGCCGCCGTATTCGCTGTTGGGAATCCATTCGACGAGTTGCTTCGGATCAAGCGATGGCTGCGGGGCTTTGGTGACGGTGAAGATGAGTCGTGTAGATTCGCGTGCGATGGGATCACTGCTCTTCGGATCGGCCATGTCGTCGTGCATGGCGAGCCAGAGGCTGGAGCAGCCACCGGCGCTCACGCCGCTGGCGGCGATGCGGGTTTTGTCGAGGTTCCACTCAGCCGCTTTCGAACGCAGATGTTGCAAGGCACGCGCGGCATCTTGCAGCGGCCATTGCAGCGGTGGCGAGACCTTCGCGGCGTTCGCATCGGCGAGGAAACGATAGTTGATCGACGCCACGGCGATGCCGGCATCGAGGAAGGCACGCACATCGAGATGCTGGTGGATGTCCGTCTTGTCCTGTGCGCCCCAGCCGCCGCCGTGGATGTAAAACACGACCGGCGTGGGCTTCGCGGACTTCGCCAGCCACACGTCCATCGTCTGGCGGAAATGCGGACTATACGCCACATCGACGAAGGTTGCTGGCGTGGCATCAGACTTGTCGGTGGCGTAAAGCTTGCGCACTTCGGCGGGCGGCATCCAGCCTGCACGCATGAGGCCATGGATCCGATCAGCGAGGCTGCTGCTTTGCCCGGACTTCTGCGCCTCTGCCCTAGCTTCCTGCAAGCCGGCCTCATGGAGGTCCATCTGAACTTGAGGCCGATGTTCGTTGATCACGGATTGCACCGCAGCCAGTTCTTCATCAGGCTGGATGTCTGGTGGCAGCGCATAAAACATCGCCAACGGATTCACACACGGCATGATGAGCACGATCTGCTGCTTCCGCGTCTCCACTGCCAGCGGATCATCGCTCAGGCACCACTCTGCAAAGGCCATGGCGCCAGTCGTCCCCGTGCGCTCCGGTCCGCTGTGCAGCGTCGTCATGAGACAGACCTGCTTGTCGGTGTTCTTCACTGTGGCATCGGTGATCTTGAGCAAATACACCGGCATGTTCTGTCCACTCATCCCGCGCGATTCGAGCACGGCGACCTTCGGATACGTCTTCCGCCAATGCGCCAGTGTGCCCGCATACTCCTCCCACGTCAGGCGATGCATCGGCGGATATTTTTCCTGCGCCGCGAGAGACGAAAGGAGAGCGAGAAAGGCGAAAGCGAGATGTTTCATGGTCAAAGCGAGTTCATCCATAGCTCCAGATGCGTCCAGCCTTGCGGCGAGGGCTTGGAGGAGTCGGCGGGATCGTTTGGGTTCAAGCCGTGGGCTTGCTCCCAGGCATCGGGCAGACCGTCGTGATCGCCGTCAGGTGATGGAGCAGATGTTTTCAATTCGGGCCAAGCATCCGCAGCGAGTTCTTTGGGCAGGCGGCCTGTGCCATCCTTAACACCGGTGATGATGCGCGTGTCCACGGCATCGCGTTTGGGTTTCACCGCGCCGACTTCTTCAAGGACTTGCGGATAGGCGAGTTTGACGGCGAGTGGTTCAAAGGGGAGAGGTTTGTCACGCAGAATGAGGGTGCTGCCGGGTTTCAGCATGAGCAGGTCGGCTTGCACGTTGATCGGTTGCGGTGGGTTATCGATTTGATTGCCGTCGAGGTAGATCTCGGCGGTCGAGCCTGCGTAAATGGTGAGTGCATTGGCCCGATACGTTGCTGACGTGTCTGCGCCGGGTTTGAGGTAATTGCCGACGTAGTTCATGGCGATGCGCTCGGGCTGGTCGGCCATGTCACTGCCCGTGTAGCCTGCGCCGCTTTGCCAGTTGAAGATGACATTGTGGCGAAAGTCGATGCTCGGGCCGGGATCGTTCTCATGACCCTTCATCGTCTGGTAGCCACTGGGGCGTGGATTGCGCGCGCGGTTGCTGGCGTAGAGATTGTGCAGGAAAGAAATCTGGCCGTGATAAGAGCCAATGATAGAGCCGAGGCCGTGTGAAGTAAGCGCCTCGGCGATAAGGCAATGTTGCACGGTGATGCGGTCGGAATCGCGCGTGACGGAGAGGCACTCATCGGTGCTCCAAGTAGCGCTGCAATGATCGACGATCACGTTTTGTGCATCCCAGATCGTCAAAGCATCCATGTCGCCGGGTTGGGAAGTTTTATCGCCAGGACGACAACGCAGATGCCGCACGATGACATCATGCGTGTTGCCGATTTGCAGTTCATGCCCCTTCAGACAAATGCCGTCGCCTGGAGCGGTCTGGCCTGCGACGGTGATGAAGGGATGCAAGATGCGCAGGGGCTTGGTCAGCTCAATGGTGCCTGAGACGCGGAAGATGACCGTGCGCGGCTCGCGCGCGTCCAACGCCATTCGCAAGCTACCGGGCCCGTCATCGTGAAGATTCGTCACCTCAATCAACCGGCCACCACGCCCGCCGAGCGACCACTTCCCCGCGCCCTCCGCGCCTGGAAAGGCAGGCAGGCGGTCGGCGGCGCTCACGCAAAATGCCGCGAGTGTGAGGATGAGAAGGAGGCGCTTCATGGTCGGTAGTCTGGGGGGATGAGTTTCTGCAATTCCTGCACATCTGCGCCCTCCGCTTTTGCATTCGGTATCGGTTTGCCATTGATGAGGCAGTTTTCCCAGGAAGCTGAGCCAGTGACTTTGAAGTCGAGATTTTCAAAGGTGCAGTGCTTGCCGGTGACGGTCGAATTCAGCGCGATGGTGCCCATTCTAGGCTCCACGAGGCGACGCAGCAGCACGTTGTCGAGATTGAGTCGGCAGTCGCCTTTTTCACGTCCCGTTGTGGTGAAAGGATTCAGCGCCGAGGAGAGCACGAGTGCGTTCGTGACGGAGTAGCGGCCCTCATCGAGAAAATAGAGATCAAAGGCCACATTGCGGGCTAGGAAGAGGTTCGTGTAGCTCGTCTGCGCCGTGCCCGTGTCGCAGATGCCCGTGCTATTGCCGATGCTGACGAAGCCATTCACGCGATACTGCGCGGACTCATGCGCGCTGATGCCATCATCACCGCACTCGATGGCGCGGATATTTTCAAACACGCAGTCTCGGCAGTCGCCGTGGATGTTGAAGCCGTCATTGTAGGGATGCGTGGCGGTGAGGTTCTTGATCACGAGGTGCGCATTGTCTCCGCTGAACTGCACGCCTGCACTGCGCACCGGCACGAAGATGTTCGCCTCGGCGAGCTTCTGGCTTGGAGCGAGCTTGATGAAGAAGGTGCCGTATATCGCCTTCGATGGTGGTTTCTCTCGCGATGGGTCTTTGATGAAGGACCATTCACCTGGCTGGAGTTCCTCCGGCTTCTTCAAAGGCTCGCTTCTCCCTTTCGACGTGCGACCCATGAGCTGCATCTTGCCATCGAAGAGGAAGAACCAACGGCCAATGAGGGCGTCGCTGAGTTGAGGAAGCAGATTGTCAGCAGCGAAGATGCCAGGGGAAACTTCTTTCCACTGCGCAGGATCAAGCGGGTCGGAGCCTTCAAGTGTCGCGCCGTGACCATCGAGCGTGATGGGTTTCCCAGCTTCGCCTTTCTTGTCATAGAAGCCGGCATAGTCACGATACACCTTTGGTTCGAGATGAATCGTGTCGCCAGGCATCGCCGCTTTGATCGCATGCGCGATGGTGGGCTGGTCCTTGCCGACATGAATGTCGGCAGCGGCCGCGTTTTGCAACGCGAGAGCAATGACGAGAAAGCGTTTCATGCGGGTGGTGTCGCGGCCACAGCGGCAGCATAGGCTTCTTTGAGCTTTGGATCGGTCTGTGTGTGGCTGCCGCGATAGACGAGAAGGAGGCCGAGGCGGGAAAAGTCGGTCGTGTTCGGCGCGGAGTGGTGGATCGTTTCACACTGATGGATCGTCGCGTCGCCAGGCTCCAGCAGGCCGCAGAATTGCTCGCTGAGCGACACACTCGGCGGCTCCGCCAAGCCGATGCTATTGCCACGCACGCCGCTGGGCTTCGTCGGCTGCATGCCGTCCTTGTGCGAGCCTTTGATGAAGAACACGGGGCCGTTCGCCTCGGTCACCGCATCAATCGCGATCCACACAGTGAGCATGTCCGGTGGCATCTGGCAGAAGTAGGCGTTGTCCTGGTGGTAAGGCACGCCGGAGCCGATGCGGGCGGGCTTGCTGAACGTCTCGACGCCGGCGAGGATGGGATCGCCATGCACGAGCGGGGCGATGAGCGCGCGGATGTCTTCACGTTCGCCGAGCTGGCGGAAGAAGGTGCTGTATTTCTCCAAGCGCCAGAGATTGCGCACGGTCTTCTCATCCTTCTCGAAGGTGCGGGCATCAACGGGCTGCGCGGCGAGATCGTCGCGTATGTAGCGATCTAATTCGGCACGCACGGCGGTGACCTCATCGGCGCTGAGGAACAGCGGGATGCGGACGACGCCGTCGCGTTCGTAGTCGGCGACGAGTTGGGGTATGTCGGGAATGTTCATGAGATGAGTTGGTTCAAGAGGGTTTCATCATCGAAATCCAGCGCGGCAAAGGCCTGATCGAGATGCGCGGGCGAACGTCCGCCGACGAGCACGGTGTCAATGCCCGGCTGATGAAGCGCCCACGCGAGCGCGAGATGTGCCTGCGAATGCCCGGTGCGTTTGGAGACGGCTTCGAGCTTCGCGAGTCGCTGATAAGCTGACTCATGAAAATACACCTGCTGATGGCCGGGGATGATCTCGAAGCGTGAACCGGCCTGAACGCCGCCTTGGTGCTTTCCAGTGAGAAACCCGGCTCCGAGCGGGCTGTAGGTGACGATGGAGATGCCGTTCGCTCCGCAGTAGGCGCGGAATTCGTCACTCACGTCGCTCACGGCGAGGTTGTGGTTGTTTTGCACGAAGCTGAACCTCGGTCCTACAGCTTGGAGTTGTTCCAAGGTGAAGTTGCTGGCTCCGAGTTGCTTTACCTCTCGCTCATCGAGCGCGGAGTCGAGTTGAAGCGCGGTTTCGTGCCATTGATGAAGATAGAGCAGGTCGAGCTTCTCCACACCGAGGCGCTTGAGACTACCGGTGATGTCGATGCGATCATACGGTGGCAAAATCTTCGTGGCGACGGTGATGCCTTCGGGTTTCCGAGACGCCAGCCACTTGCCGAGGATCGTCTCCGATGCGCCACCACCATAGGCCGCCGCAGTATCGAAATGCCGCACGCCGCGTTCCCAAGCGTGATCGAGCAGCGCGAAGGACGCCGCTTCGTCGATCTCGCGACCGAAGGTGACGCAGCCTAGGCCGATGTGGGGGCGCTTTTTCATGTGAGCTGGATGCCTGCGCTGGAAAAGATGCCCGCGCCGATGAAGCGGGCGCGTGAGCCGAGCTGGCGCTGGATGCGGAGGACTTCGTTCCACTTGGCCATGCGCTCGCTGCGGCTGAAGGAGCCGACTTTGAGCTGGCCGGCATTCGTGGCGACGGCGAGGTGGGCGATGAAGGCGTCCTCTGTCTCGCCGGAGCGAGCGGAGACGACGGGCAGCCAGCCTGCGGCCTGCGTGCGGCGGATGGCTGCGATGGTTTCGGTGACGGTGCCGATCTGGTTGAGCTTGATGAGCACGGCGTTGGCAGTGTTCGCGACGATGCCGCGCTCGATGCGTACAATGTTGGTGGTGAAAAGATCATCACCGATGAGCTGACAGCGATGACCGATGGCCTGGCGCACGATCTTCCAGCCGTCCCAGTCGTCCTCGGCCATGGGGTCCTCAATGGAGACGATGGGATACTTTTCGATCCAGCCGATCATGAGCTGCGCAAACTCCTCGGTGGTGAAGCGGCGCTGCTCCAAACCAAGCGTGTAAAAGCCGTCGTGATACAAATCGGTGGCAGCGATGTCGAGCGAGATGCCGACCTCGCGGCCCGGTGCGTATCCCGCGCGCTCGATGGCGGCGAGCAGGGCGTCGAAAACATCCTCGTTGCGATCAAACATGGGCCAGTAACCGCCTTCATCGGCCACACCAGCGAGCAGACCGCGCTGCCGCATGATGTCGGCGGCGGCGTGGAAGACGTTGGAGGTGACTTCGAGCGTCTCGTCATACGATTTGGCATTGAGGGCCATGATCATGAAGTCCTGGATGTCGATGCGGCCTTGCGCGTGCTTGCCGCCGCCGAAGATTTGGATCTCGGGCAGTGGCAGCAGTGTGCCCTCGCCACCGCCGAGGGATTCAAAGAGTGGAATGCGTTTCGCATTCGCGGCGGCCTGTGCGACGGCCATTGACGTGCCAAGGATAGCATTGGCACCGAGACGTGATTTTCCGAGTGTGTCGTCGAGAGTGATCAAAGCCTCATCTAGGCCTTCTTGATCGAACACATCGCGTCCGACGACCTCGCGGGCGATTTCGCCTTTCACATGCGAGACGACCTGGAAGACCGATTTCCCGCGAAACCGGCTTGGATCACCATCGCGAAGCTCCAAGGCCTCATGATGACCGGTGGAGGCTCCGGAGGGCACAAGACCGTGGCCGGTGGTGCCGTCCTCGAGCGTCGCGATGACCTCCACGGTGGGGTTTCCGCGACTGTCGAAGATTTGCAGAGCATCGAGCGAGGTGATTTTCATGGAGTGATCCAGTCAGCAGTGAGTGCGGCAAGTGTGGAAGGCGGATGAGGCAGATGAGCGAGAACGAAACGCGTGATGAAGCCGCGTTGTGCCTCGGAAAGGTATTCGACAGGAGATTTGCCATGCACGCGAGCGAGCAGAAAGCAGAGTAGCAGGCGCACGGTGCGTTCTTCAAGATCACGACCGCATGCGGCAGTGTAGGCGGACCAAAACGCGGGAACGAGTTCGATGGCTTGCGGATGCAGCAGCGCCTTCAGATGCAGGTGTGTGAGCAGAAAGGCCGTATCGAAAGCTGGATCGCCGAACCACGCGCATTCGGCATCGAGCACGATAAGGCGCTGCGGGCCGGTGAGGAGGTTTTTGGGGCTGAAGTCGCCGTGGACGAGGGCGAGCTTGGTTTCAGCGAGTCGTGCGACTTCGGTGCGGAGGAGATCGGCGACTTCAGGGACGCGGTTGGCGGTGGTGAGCAAGTAAGGCTCGATGCGGAGGGCGTGGAAGTTGGGCAGCGTGTCGAATCGAGTGCGTGCGGTATCATCGAGCCACGAGGCGGCGTGCAGGCGACCCAAGACTTCGCCAGCGAGCTTTGCGGTGGCGATGTCGGCATCGCCGGTGAGGAGCGAAGTTTTCCAGTTGGGCATGTCGCCGAGGTATTCCATCGCGAACCAGCCATCGCCGCCGCCGAGGATGCGCGGGACGGATTCCGGAATGATGGGCGCAGCGTATTCAAAGAAGGCCTGCTCCACGCGATTGCGTGAGACATCGGCGAACCAGTCGTCTTTGACGCGGAGCTTCTCCAAGGCTGTTTTGACGACGATCTGGCCTCTATCGGACTCAACGAGCACGATGTCGCTCGACACACCGCCGGTGAGAGGTGTCACGCGTGCCTCGCCGTCGATCAAACCGGCGTCTCGCAGACGTGGAAGGAGATTGGCGGAGGTCACGGATGCCTCAGTAAGTTTTGCCTTCCGGAATGACGGGAGCGCCAGCGACTTCGCCGAGGATGGAGTCGAAGTCAGCGGCGCAGGCGGTGAAGTGGGCGTGGACGGCTCCGAACTCGCTGCCGTGGACGATGAATTGGGCACCGAGGTCGATGAGGGTCTTCGCATCAGCGGCGGAGCCGACGGGGCGGCCCCAGGCTTTGCCGTGCTTTTTGCAGGCGGCGGCGATTTTCTTCTGCACGTCCATCATGACGGGGTCGTTCACGCCGGGGGTGCAGCCGAGGCGCAGGGACATGTCACCGGGGCCGATGAAGAGGATGTCCACGCCGGGAACGGCGGCGATGGCTTCGGCATTTTCGAGAGCCTGCGGCGTTTCGATTTGGACAGTGAGGAAGGTCTCGCGGTTGGCGGCGTCGGTGTAGTCGTCAGGTTTTCCGATCCAGTAGTCGGCATCGCGCCCACCACCGCAGAAGCCGCGGTCGCCGAGGGGTGGAAATTTGATCGCACTGACGAGAGCGCGAGCTTCATCGGCGCTTGCGACATGCGGAATCATCAGACCGGCAGCGCCGTCTTCGAGGAGGCGGTAGAGGCCGTTTTTTTCTTTGGTCGGCGGACGCCACATGCAGTCGATGTCCGCAGCGTGATGACGACCGAGCATGGTTTCGATTTCACGGGCCTCCCACGCGCGATGCTCTCCATCGAACCAGATACCGTCGTAGTGAAAATGGGCGGCCATGGCCGGGAAGAAGGCGATGGGCGAGCCGCAGCAGCAGATGCGGGCGACTTTGCCAGTGCGGAGCTTGGCGAGGACTTTGGAGCGTCTCATGAGAAATCAGTTTTGGGGTTTGAGGTGTTGGGTGAGCAGAGTGGTCAATGCGGAGGCGTCGCCAGCGAGCATGTGGAGGTCTTGAGACTCAATCAAACGACGGGCGATGGCTACGTGCTGTTGTTCTTCAGGGGTGAGCGGAGTTTTCGTCGCGGAGGGCAGTGCGGCGATGACATCCCATTGCTGCAGGCCGAAGCTGAGGGACCAGTTCATGATCCAGGAGTAGCTTTTGTGGAATGACTCGGGCTGTTGCACGGGCAGCGATCCCGGCACGGCGATGATCACGAGATCCTGCTGCATGGTGCGCACTTTTTTGGCGGATTCTTCGAGCTGGGCGAGGGTTTGGCCTTCCGTGGGCCATGAGGTGACGTTGATGACGGCTTTGGGATAGAACTGCTGAATCGCGGGAGCGATGAGCGTGTCGTAAGGCGGCATGGCGAGCACTTTGACGGGTTTGCCAGCTTTGAGGAGAGCGAGCGTGTGGCGCAGCGCTGGTAATGGCGGGCCGATGTCTTTGAGCGAGATGGCTTTGCCTGAAATGGCCTGAGCGATGGTCTCAGCGAAGAGTTTGTGACCGTCCATGTTGGGATGGATGGCGTCGCTGTGGAGCAGGGTCCAATCGAGTGAGTCTTTGGTGCGCACGGCCTCGTAGGCGCCGAAGCAATCGGCAACGATGAGTGATTCGGCTTTGGCGACATCGCGGATGGCCTGGGTAAACTCAGCGAACTTGGCGACAGGACGCGCCGAGGTTTCCAGAATGGAGTTTTGCGTGCAGAGGACCACCTCGGTGTCGATGGCACGGCAGCGACGGATGATTTCGCGGAGGTTGTTTTGGAAATCGACCACGGGCGTGCGCACGAGGTCGTTCATGCCGAACATGACGGTGACGAGGTGCGGCTTGTGAGCGAGAACATCACGCTCCAGGCGCTTGAGACCGCCGGTGGTGGTGTCGCCGCTGATGCCGGCATTGCGCACGGTGACCTGGGCCTGCGGGTGGATTTTTTGCAGGGCGATTTGCAGCATCTCGGGATAGGCACGCAGGCCGCCGGTGTGGTAATAGACGCCGGTGATGCTGTCGCCGATGCAGACGATGCGAACGGGTTCTCTGCCTGCGGCGAGGAGTTGCGCGGTTTTCAGCGGAGCTGCTGACAGCAGGCTCACACAGGCGAGAAGGAACAGGAGGATGCGCATGATGATCAGGGCTGCTTCAGCCAGTCGAGGGTGATGCGGCGGATGCGCAAACGATTCAATGCGCCGACTTTGCTGTCGCCCGCGCAATAGCCGATGAGCATGGCATCGCCTACGAAATGGATGGCGGTGTAGTGGTAGAGGCCGTCGGGATCGCCTTCGATGAGCTTGCGCTGCGGCCAGGTTTTGCCGCCGTCCGTGGAGATGGCGGCGACGAAGGGATTGCGCTTCTTCGGCGGGAACGGGAACATGCCGGAGTGGTCGTTGTAGATGGCGAGGAGGTTGCTGCTGCCGGGAAGGCGCTTGATGCTGGCGGGGCCGTTGGGGGATTTCAGCTCGGTGGGCTCGGGCGGTGAAAAGGTTTTGCCCGCATCGGTGGAGCGGAAGCCGTATTGAGCGCCCTGATCGGTGCGGCACCAGGAGAAGATCGAGCCATCGGCGAGTTCGACGACACCGGGCTCCTGCAAGCCGCTGCCGCTGCGCACGGGTATGGCCCACCAGCTTGAAGATTCGGTCCAGGTGGTGCCTTCGTCGTCGGAGTAGAGCCAGGTGTCGATGGCGCGTGCGTCCCACGATTTGCTGGTGTGCGGATCGGTGCCGCGTGAGCGGTGGAAGGCGAGCGGGACGATGAGGCGGCCTTTGCTGGTCTGGATGACGCGATCGTTGTTCAAAACGAAGTAGCCAGGGGCTTGCTGGATGAGCTTGGGCTCGGTCCATGTCGCGCCGTCGTCGGTGGAGAGGCGCATGTGTGGGCGGCAGTCGATCCAACTGTTCTTGATGCAGTAAAACATCGCCAGTTTGCCACTGGCGAGGCGCAGGAGCGAGACGCTCATCACGTTGTTGCCGGCGGTGTTTTCCACGACGGTGACGGGTGCGCTCCAGGTGCGGCCTTGATCGTCGGAGTGGATGCGCACGAGACGCGCGGGGCTCTCATCGCCATTGCCGCCGTAGAACTGCGAGTAGATGAAGAGGATGCGCCCGGAGGCGAGCGTGGCGAAGGAGCCTTCGGAGTTGCGCGGATGCTCAGGCGTCGGATCGACATTGAGCGTGATGATGCTCTCGGCAGATGCAGCCGACAGCGTGAGAGTGATGAGAAGAATTGGAAGGATGAGGTGCATGAGGTTGATCGGGCTACCACTCGCCTTCGCGGCTGAACTTGGCTTTCACGTTGGCGCTGAACTGAGTGATGGAGGCTTCGAGGTTGGCGAGGAATTCGTCTGTGCTGCGGCCTGCGCTGTCGCGGGCGGCGGGGATGACGGTGGTGCATTCGTTCGAGTCCATGAAGCGAGCGGCTTCGAGCAATCTCGACTGATCTTCGGGTGGGATGACCATGAAGCCGTGCTTGTCGGCATGAATGAGATCGCCGGGACTGACTTTGCGGCCAAAGACCTCGACCTCGCAGTTCCAGCGCACGGGATGCACATGCGCATGACCAACGCAGAGACGGCGCGCGAGCGCTTTGAAGCCGGCGTTGGTCATTTCATCGAGATCGCGGATGGCACCGTCGGTGATGGTGCCGACGCAGCCGAGGGCGCGGAACATGTTGGCGCTGACCTCTCCCCAGGCGGAGCCAAGGACGCGTGGTTTGTCGAGATCCTGGACGACGATGATCTTGGGACCGGGAATGCTGGCGATGTAGCGGCGGTATTCTTCCCCAGCGCTGGGATTGGTTTTTCGATGCGTTGCGTTACCGGGCTCGATCACCAAGGTGACCGCGTAACCCACCATCGGCCCCATCTGCGGCATGAAGTCGCGGGTCTCCTCGATGTTGAAGACATCTGCTCCGGGGTTGTGCTTCGTGATCTGCTCCCAGCCGTTGTAGATCGTCGGGGTGTTCCAGCGCTTGAGTTGAAGCAGGTCGCTGTGCGGGAGGATGCGCGCGTTGGGGGACATGGGGAAAGAGGGAATTGAAACGATTCCCCACAAGGTTATGCTTCTGGTTCGTTCAATGCACCAGATGAAAAAAAATCCCTCCACGGCACCCCGGCTGCCACAACGTGTTTCGCTGGTGACCCAGACGGCGCAGAGCCTGCGCGAGTCGATGCAGGCCGGGCACTGGCACGGGCATCTGCCAGGAGAGCGCGAGCTGTGCGCCCGTTTGCAGGTGAGCCGCCACACGCTGCGCGCGGCGCTGCAGGAGCTCCAGCACGATGGCAGCCTGGAGGTGACGGAGAGGCAGCGGCGGCGCATCAAGCTGACCTCCCAGGTGACCAAGGCGGCGCATTCCCAGGTGATCGCCGCCATCTCGCCACGCCCGCTGCTGGAGATGTCCCCCTCGTCCGTGGTGATGGTGGATGAGCTGCGCGATCAGCTTTCCCGCATCGGTTTCAGTTTCGAGATTCATGTGAGCACCGCGTGCTTTTCCTCCAAGCCAGCCCGTGCGCTGGAGGCGCTCACCACACGCTCGCCTGCAGCGGCCTGGCTGCTGTTTGGCGCGCTGGAGCCGGTGCAGAGCTGGTTCATGCGCCGCCAACTCCCCTGCCTGGTGGTGGGATCATGCGCGCCGGGGATCAGCCTGCCCTCCGTCGATGCCGATCACCGGGCCACCTGCCGCCACGCGGGCGGGATGCTGTGTGGCAAAGGCCACCGCAGCATCGCCCTCATCCGGCCCGAGGGCGATTACGGCGGCGACATTCAGAGCGAGCAGGGGCTGCGTGAGGCCCTGGGCGGCAGCCGCGCGCCGCACTTGCAGGTGATCCGCCATGATGGCACGGCAGCCCACCTCTGCACGCTGCTGGACAAGGCGATGCGCTCCGCCCAGCCGCCCACGGCGTGCGTGGTGGCCCGCGCCGTGCATGTGCTCACCGTGATGATGTTTCTCATGCAGCGCGGCAAACGCATCCCGCAGGACGTGGCGGTGATCTCGCGTGATGACGAGGCCTTTCTCCAGCACACCGTTCCCGCCGTCACCCGCTATGCGGCAAATCCTTCGCAATTCGCACGGAGTGTGTGCATGGCGGCTCGAAAACTCGCCGAAGCCGGCGCCTTGCCGCCCAAGGCGATTCGTTTGATGCCGAAGCTCGTGCGTGGCGAAACGCTGTGAGGCTGTTGGCAAGCGAGCCAAGCGAAATCCTACTTCTACTCCTACTTGTATGTAGCGGCGTTCTGATTTCGAGCCGAAATAAACAGCGGCTTGGAACTCAGGCGCGCTGGTGACGGCCAGCACGCCTGAGCGCGTGTGGTGCAGGCCGAACTCCTACCAGACCCGTTGAGGTCGGGGACGAGCAACGCTTTGCCGACTACGAGCGCGATCCCAGCACCGCAGTGAGGCAGAGAGGGCAGAGGTTCCCATTCTCCGCGCCCTTTGCCTCTTGGCCCCTCTGCGGCAAATCCGTGAGCAGGACAGGCTTCAGTCACTGACACCGACCGAAACGACGCCCAACGTCTCCCATCCGCCCACACCGCTGGTGCAAATAACCAGCCAGCTCGACTCCGTGCGCCGTCTGTCCGCTGCGCTGACTGCTGCCGGTCACGTCACCCACTTGAACGAATACCACGGCGGCCATGATTCCGCCTGCTGGGCGGCGGAACTGCCGGAAGCACTGGCATGGCTGATGAAGGGC
Organism: Prosthecobacter sp.; assembly: GCF_034366625.1. NCBI lineage: Bacteria > Pseudomonadati > Verrucomicrobiota > Verrucomicrobiia > Verrucomicrobiales > Verrucomicrobiaceae > Prosthecobacter > Prosthecobacter sp. The sequence continues at coordinate 46,833 of NZ_JAXMIH010000007.1, read as the reverse complement.
TGAGCGGCAGATCCCAAGGACTAGGAGAAGAGGAGACGGGGAGACTTGGAGAGGAGGAGATAAGCATGCCTGAGCGGGAAAAAGGAGACCCTTTGCGGCAGAAAGGCATGCCTGCGCCTGGCTTCCGCTCGCCTTGTTTCCATTTCCGCATTGGCTAGGACGGATTCTTGGGAAGGAGTTCCGAAGACCTCGTTGGGAATTGAAAACCTCCAGTAAGGTGGTGCCAGAAACCTGCAAGGTTTTGGGGATTCCTTCCCGGGGTTTTCCAGTTCCTCCGAGCTTTTCGGGGTTCCCCCTCAGTCATTCCGAGACTACCTGGCACTTCCCGAATCCTGAGAGTGCGTCAGGGGCGAAAACACAGCAGGGGCTCACATCGGCGCGCTCGCCGCACTGGCCGCCTCGACCTCGTCCACGTAGGGCTCGCCGGTGCTTTTTTCGATCTTCTCGCGGTTCTCTTCCTCGCTGAGCGGCGGCTCTTCCTCGCCGTCGCCCTTGGAGGGGCCGTGGTAGGTGACGTGCCAGTCCACGCGTTTCCAGCCGCCTTCCACACGCTTGAAGAGGTAGTGCAGCTTGGGTTTCCGAAAACCAAAGCCGTCATGGATGGGACCGATGGCCAGTTCGACCTTCAGCGGCGGTTTCTCGGAGATCTGCTTGATCTCGATCGGGGGTTGGGACCGGTCGCCTTCAAGCAGGAAGCGGTCGTCCTCCTCTTTCGTCAGACCATCGCGGTGGAAGGCATTGATGGACCAGTCATAGGCGGGAAAGGTCTGGGCGATGTCCCACATGGTGGGATCCTTGTCTTCCGGCAGCTCCACCACATCGAGGATGATGGGTTCGGCCATGGCAGGCCGCTTGACCTGCAGCAGCCGTTCCTCCTTCACCTTCTGCGCCCGCTGCGCCGGCGTCTCGCATCCCGAAAGGGTGAGAAGGCACACGGTGGCGATGAGAAGGGTGGTCCAAGGGGTCATGAGTTTTGACAATACGGTCTGAGAACAGGCAGGTTGTAGGCCAATTCCACGAGAAGAAAATGGCGATCTCGTGACTGAACGCACTTATCCTGAGGCATTCACCCTGCAAGGGCGGCGAACTGTTGCAGACAGGCCCCCTTTACGAAGGCTCCTAAACCTTGACCTGCTTGACGTCTTGACTTCCCTACCTCGCCGCCGTCTTCGCGCTGCGTTTGCCGAGGCAGATGAGGCTCTTGTCGCCACGGATGAAGATCTGACCTTCGCTGAGAGCCGGTGAGGCGAAGACTTTTTCGCCGAGTTCGCTTTCGGCGAGGGCTTGGTAGGTCTTGCCGGGCTTCACGGTGCGCAGGGTGCCGGTGTCGTTGATGAAATAGACATGGCCTTCAGCGCTGGCGAGGGAGGCGTGATGCTCGCGCAGCCGCTCTTCCCAGAGAATGTCACCGGTCTTCGCATCGAAGCAGTGGCCGATGCCGGAGTCGGAGACGATGAGGAAGTGGCCGCCCTCAACGATGGGCGACGGCACATAGCTCACGCCTTTGTTCGTGCGCCAGACGATGTGCGTGTTGGTGACGTTGCCGCTGCCGTCGGGCTTGATGGCGAGGAGGTGGTGCTCGGGGAAACCACCGGTCATGTAGAGCAGGCCGGTTTGATCGCTGAAGACGAGCGAGGCGACGAACTGCTCGGTGGGGCCGTCGATGATCCACAGCAGCTTGCCGGTGCGCGGATCGTAGCTGGTGACGCACAGCGTGCCACTGAGCACCATCTGCGTGCGCCCGCCGATGTCGCGAATGAGCGGCACGCAGTAGCTGCGCGTGTGGTTCGGCCGCTCGATGCGCCACAGTTCTTTACCGTCGGTTTTGGCCAGAGCAACGATGTAACCGTCGCCGTCGTGGTCGCAGTTCACGATGACCTTGTCTTCAAACACGACGGGGCTGGAGCAGAAGCCGTGCTTGCTGGAGAACAGGCCCGGGCGCACCTGCCAGATCTGTTTGCCGCTGAAATCATGCGCGGAGATGACGACCGTGCCCTTCGGCACCTCGCCTTTGCCAATAACGCGTCCGTTATTCGCCGCACGCGTGGCGTCGGTCTCGGTGTTGTCGAGGAAGGCGGTGAAGATGCTCTGTCCATCCGTCGCTGGCGTGCTGGAAGCCTGGCTGTTGAGGCGGTGGATGCTCTCGATGGGCGCTTTGACCACGTTCGACTGCCAGAGCGTTTTGCCCGACGCACGATCGAGGCAGATCAGCACCCGCTGCTCCGTTTCTGCCACCGCAGAAACGATGAAGATACGATCCTGCCACACAATCGGCGACGCATGCCCGCTGCCGGGCAGTTCGGCCTTCCATGTCACATTGCCTTCAGTCGAAATCGGAAAGCCGGTGTCTTGAGATGTGCCGTCGAGTCGAGGCCCGCGCCACTGGGGCCAGTCTTCTGCGAAGAGCGGAGTGCTGAGGGAGAGGAGCAGAGAGAGAAGGACGCGAGAGGAGATCATGGAGTGAAGCAGAACGGGGGAAGGCGGGTGGAGCTTGCGAGAGTTGGAGCGCGAGTGTGTCGAAGACCACTCGCCACTTTGTTGGTGGGCGAAGGCGGTAGGAATGCGTGGCGAGTAAAATACTCGCGCTCCGTCAGCTCTGCCGCGCCCGGATGTCGAGAAGCTGCTTCATCACATGGCTGAGCTTGCCGCTCCAGTCGGCCACGCCGAAGGCGTCATGCACGTCACGATACAGCGCATAAAGCTCACGATAAACAGCGACGTTCTCGGGGATCGGGTGATACACCTTCTCACGGATGGCGGTGACTTTGGATTGGAGCTCCTGCCAGGTGCCGGCTCCGGCGGCGACGGCACCGAAGATGGCGGCACCGAGGGCGCAGGTTTGCTCGCTCTGGCTGACTTTCATGGGCTTGCCGATGATGTCGGCGTAGATCTGCATGAGCGTGGCATTCTTGATGGAGAGGCCGCCGGTATTGACGACTTCCTCGACCTTCACGCCGTATTCCTCGACGCGTTTGATGATGGTGAGCGCTCCGAACGCCGTGGCCTCGATGTAGGCGCGGTAGATCTCGTGCGCCTCGGTGTGCAGCGTCTGGCCGAGCAGCAGACCGGTGAGGCGCACATCGACGAGGATGGTGCGGTTGCCGTTGTTCCAATCGAGCGCGAGCAGGCCCGTCGCGCCGGGCTTCTGGCCTTCCATGGCCTTTTCCATGGCCACAAACTTCTCGCCCACGGTCTTGCCGTAGCTGTCGGGCACGAGGTGATTGACGAGCCAGAGGAAAAGATCGCCCACGGCGCTCTGACCGGCCTCGATGCCGTAGTAGCCGGGCAACACGCTGCCATTCACGATGCCGCACACGCCGGGGATGTCCGCCAGCGGCTTGCTGGTGGGTGAAATCATCAGATCGCAGGTGCTCGTGCCGAGAATTTTGACCAGCGTGCCCTCTTTGATGCCCGCGCCGACAGCGCCGGTGTGCGCATCGAAGGCACCGACACAGATCGCCGTGCCTTCTTTGAGCCCGAGACGCTTCGCCCATTCGATGCAGAGACCACCGGCCTTCGTATCAGCGGTGTGGGCCTCGGAATAGAGTCGATCACGCAGATCGGCGAGCTTCGGATCGAGCTTGGCGAGGAATTCTTTGTCCGGCAGGCCGCCCCATTCGGCGCTGAACATCGCTTTGTGCCCGGCAGCGCAAACGCTGCGCTTGAGCGTGAGCGGATCGGTGTTGCCGGTCAAAACGGCGGGAATCCAGTCGCAGTGCTCGACGAAGCTGAAAGCGGCCTCGAAGACCTTCGCGTCCACGCGGCTGAGGCGGAGGATTTTGCTCCAGAACCACTCGCTGGAGTAAATGCCGCCGCACTTCGCCATGATGTTCGGTCGCATCTCGCTGCCGAGCTTGGTGATCTCTGCCGCCTCGGCATGGCCGGTGTGGTCTTTCCACAGCCAGACCATCGCGTTGAGGTTGTTCTTCCATTCAGGCAGCAAACCGAGCGGCGTGCCGTCCTGGTTCACGGGAATGGGCGTGGAGCCCGTGGTGTCGATGCCGATGCCAACAACATACGAGGCATCGAATCCAGCGATCTTGGTCTTCGCCTGCTGCAAAGCGCCGCGTGTGACACTTTCGAGGCCGTCGAGGTAGTCCTGAGGATTCTGCCGCGCCACATGCGGGTCGCGCGCATCCAGCAGGATGCCCATCTCGCCGCTGGGGTAGTTGAATACGGTCGAGCCGACCTCCGCGCCGTTGTCGAGGTCGATCAAAAGGGAGCGGCAGGAATTGGTGCCGTAGTCGATGCCGAGGGAGTAGCGCTTCATGGGTTGGAAAAGAGTGCCGGAGTGTTAGCGGATTCATCCCGCAAGGCCAGCCAAAACCGGACATGGTTTGTTGACCTGTGGCTGCCGGTTCTTGATTTCATTCCTGGTAACGTTTGCCTCATGACGGGGTTCTTCCTCCTGCGGACCATCACTCCCGCCCCATCCCCATGAAGCCCTGCCTCATTATCGGCCTGCTGATTCTCATTGCCCGTGCGACGGCGGGTGTTCCACTGACGTTTGATTCGTTCACCACCAAGGACGGGCGGACCTTCCATCAGGTGAAGGTGGTGCGCTTCACCGGCGGCCGCATTCAATTCATTCATGCCACCGGAGCCGCCGCCGTGCAGATCGACCTGCTTCCCATCGAGGTGCAGGACACCCTCGAATTTGATGCCGACGTCGCCAACGCGGACATGAAACGCATCCAGGCCGAGCGCCGCCGGGGCATGATCGAAAGCTCCCACCGCCACATCAAACGGGCCGAGGAGTTGCAGGAATTGAAAGGCAAGATCGCGTCCATGCGGCAAATTGAGAAAACGGGCGTGCAGATGCGGCTCGACGTGGCTGCGGTGACCGACGAGGGCAGTTTCTGCCGTGCGTGGCCGATTGTCCCCGTTGAAATTCCGGGCAAGCGCGACCTGAGCGGAGCGCCGCTGACGAAACCCGGCATCAAACAGCAGACGCCCAGCCATGTCTTCGTTTACGGGCTTGTTGACCCGTTGCGCGGGCGGCCGTTGGTGAAGATCGTCTATCCCATCGACAGCAAAGAGCGCCCGAAAGGCACCCTGCCCTATGCCATCGAAACCGAGATCGTGTGGCTGAAGGCGAAGAAAGCCTCTGAGACAAAACCGGCACCTGCTCCCTCGCAGTAGCAGGCAACAACGGTGCGGAACGGCACGTTTGTTGATGCAACAGCCGGAAAGAGCGCTGTGGCTGTCCCGTTTACCACCGCCCCATGACCAATCGCCTGCTATCCTTCGCCGCCATCGCCTCCTTCGCCGCGCTCCTCCATGCCGAGGATGCCTTTGTGCCGCTGTTTGACGGCAAGACGCTCACCGGCTGGGAGCAGCACAGCGGCGCGGCGGAGTATCGCGTGCAGGACGGTGTGATCGTGGGCAAGACGGTGCCGAACACGGGCAATTCATTCCTTTGCACGGCGAAGAAGTACTCGAACTTCATTCTCGAGGTGGAGTTCAAGGTGGACCCCTCGATGAACTCGGGCATCCAGTTCCGCAGCAACTACTACACGGAGGAGACGGAGGTAGAGATCGCGGGCAAGAAGAAGAAATTCCCCGCCGACCGCGTGCATGGCTACCAGTTTGAAATCGATCCCAGCTCACGTGCCTACACCGGCGGCGTGTATGACGAAGGCCGCCGCGGCTGGCTCTTCGACTTGAAGAACAACGAGGCCGCACGCAAGGCCTTCAAGCAGGGCGAGTGGAACCAGGCGCGCATCGAGTGCCGCGGCAGCAGCATCAAGACCTTCATCAATGGCGTTCCAGCCGCTGATTTCACCGACGACCTGACCAAGGAAGGCGTGATCGCCCTTCAGGTGCATGGCATTGGCAAGAAAGAAGAGGCCGTGGGCAAGGAAGTGATGTGGCGGAACATCCGCATCCAGGAGCTGAAGTAGAACGAACTTTCCAGTTCGTTCGGGAAACGAGTTGGAAAACTCGTTCTACGCCGACTATCATCCGCCAACCATGAAAACCAACCGCGCTCTGCTTTTCATCTCCTCGTTGCTTTGTTCCGCCAGCCTTGTGAAGGCCGAGATCAAGGAGACCATCGTCGAATACAAGTCCGGCGATGTGGTCTGCGAGGGGCTGCATGTCGTCGATACGGCGAAGACAGGCAAGCTGCCCTCGGTGCTCATCATCCATCAATGGACCGGCTTGAGCGACAACGAGAAGATGCGCGCCCGCATGCTGGCCGAACTGGGCTACAACGTCTTCGCCGCCGATGTATATGGCAAGGGCATCCGCCCGCAGCCACCGGCGGCAGGCCAGGAAGCCGGCAAGTACAAGACGGACCGCAAGCTCTACCGTGAGCGCATGCTGGCGGCGCTTGCGGTGCTGTGCCAAAACCCGCAGACCGATTCCTCGAAGGTGGCCGCCATCGGCTACTGCTTCGGCGGCACGGGTGTGATTGAACTGGCCCGCAGCGGGGCGTTGTTGAAGGGCGTGGTGAGTTTCCACGGCGGGCTCGATTCTCCAACGCCTGCCGACGGCAAGAACATCAAGGGCATGCTGCTCGTGCTGCATGGCGCGGAAGATCCCTTCGTTCCGGCCAAGGACATCGCCGCCTTCGAGCAGGAGATGAAGGACGCGAAGGTGGACTACAAGCTGGTGAGCTATCCCGGCGCGGTGCATGCCTTCACCCAGAAGGCCGCCGGCAATGACAACAGCAAAGGCGCCGCCTACAACGAAGCCGCCGACAAGGCCTCGTGGGACGAGATGAAGGCGTTCTTCGCGCGCATCTTCAAAGCTGACGGTTAACCCTGCTGCCTCACTGCCCATGAAGCGATTCCTGCTGCTGCAAGCCACCCTGGCCTTCGGATTGCTATCAGCAGCGGAGGAACCCACGGATTTCATCCGCTTCGTCGAAGAAGAGAAGAGCGACAGCCTGCAAACCGCCGTGGTGAGCTACGAATCACCGCAGAAGGCGCGGGTCGATCTCGTCGGTGCCATCCACATCGCTGACAAAGCCTACTTCGACGCCTTGAACACACGCTTCAAAGGCTACGAGGCCGTGCTGTATGAACTCGTCGGGCCCTCGTTTGAAGAACGTGGCAAACCAGACGCCATGAAGGAAGCGCAGAAGCTGCAATGGGTGGGCCAGCTTCAAACGATGATGCGTGATGCGTTGAAACTTCACGGGCAGCTCGAAGGCATCGACTATCAGGCGAAGAACTTCGTTCACGCCGACATGAACATGTCCCAGTTCACCCAAACGCAGGACACCAAGCAGGAGAGCTTCCTCACCCTCTACCTCAAGGCCATGCAGGCGCAGAAGGCGGCCAATGAAAAACGTGGCGTCAGCTCCGACGCCGCCGGCATGGTGATGCTGCTGAAAGTCCTGACCATGAAGGACAGCAGCACCGGGCTGAAGCGCATGATCGCCCAGGAGTTCGACAGCGTGGAGGACATCATGGCCGGTGTCGAGTCTGGTGACGGCACCGTGCTCGTCGGCGAACGCAACCGCGTGGCCCTGGAGGTCATGGACAAACAGATCGCCGCCGGGAAGAAGCACCTCGCCATCTTCTACGGCGCCGCGCATCTCGCGGACATGGAGGAGCGGCTGCTGAAGAAAGGCTTCAAGCGCACAAAGATCGACTGGCTCACAGCGTGGGATCTACCGCACGAGAAATAAAAAAGGCGAAGGCTGGATGCCTTCGCCTTTCTTTGAGCGCTGCACGAATGCAGGCAGAACTTACTTCTTCACTCCGGCGGCTTCCTGACGAAGCTGCTCCAGACGTGACAGCACTTTCGGGGCAGGCGGCGCGGCTGGCTTCGCCTCTTCTTTCGGCTTGTTCGCGGCGACGACCGGCGCGGCGGGCGGTGGAGCGACCACTTTGCGCGGAGCGTCGATGCGCAGGATGGAGCCAAGCGCGATGCGGTGAATGGTGGTGGTATTGGTGCCTTTGACCGGCACATCGACGCGCACAAACAGATTGGCCTGCTTGCCGATGGGGGATTTCGCGTCAGTCTTCACCTTGAAGGCCACTTCCTTCGTGTCCTTGGTGATCTTGGCAGGCTCGATCGGGATGGTGTCCGGCACGCCGAGCACCTGGGCAGTGGCCTCGCCTTCAAACGGCAGCAACTGCTCCAGTTTGGCCACCATCACGGCCTCCTTGCCCTGCTCCACCGCGACGAGCGGAATGGCAGGCGCGTTGATGTAGGCCGGGGCGGTGATGACCTGCTGGAAGGGGGAGGCGTTGTAGATGCGGCCAGCACCCGCGTCGGCCTCGCCCATGACGGTGAAGTTCCAGGTGCCAGCGGGAGCCGCACCGTTCGCATCAAGCTGGAAAGTGCATTCGTTCTGGCCTTCGGCGATGGTCTGCTCGCCCAGAGAACTGATGCCGTTGGGTTTCCAGATCATGAGCACACGGATCGGTGCCTTGAAGCCTTCCTTGCGCTTGGAGACAACCTTGAGCTCCAGGATGCCGTTGTTCACCAGCGGCACGGCGGGCTTCACGATCTCCAGCGAGTACGGCGCTTCTTCCACGACGCCGACCGGCAGGCGGTCTTCCACGTCCGTGTAATAGATCACGTTGCCATTGCGCACGACGTCAAACTCCTGGCGCAGCTTGCCGACGATCTTGTTGGCGGGATCCACGGGATTGAGCTTCACCGGCACGATCTGATGTCCCAGCGGGGCATCTGGAGCGGCCTCGAAAAGCAGCGGCACGTTGCCGAGATCCTTCGGTGCCAGATCGGTGAGCAGCTTGACACCCTGCGGCAGGTTCGGCGCCTCGAACTTGTAATCGCCGCTCACATTGACGCGGGAAACGTTCACCAGCGTGGCATAGCGGCCGCCTTTCGGCACGGCGATGAACTGGCGGTAGTGCGTGTCATTCACCGTGAACTGCGGCGAGGCGAAGAACACCTCCGGCTCGGCGGCGATGAGTTCGAGGCGATAGACGAAGTTCGGCCCGCCGCGCTCCAGATGATCCGTCACACGCACGAAGTAATTGCCATCGGCCGGAATGCCGATCTTGAACTTGCTGTCCAGGCGGCGGCGGCCACCGCCGTCATCGTTGCCACTGAGGCTGCCGCCTTTTTCATTGTAGATGTTCACCACGCTATCGAGCGGCGAGCCGAGGCTCTGCGCAAAGGCCTGCACTTCCAGCGTCATGCCCTTCTTGAGCGGCAGCTTGAAGTAATCCACGTCACCCGGCTTCTCGATGATGCCGTTCAGCGAGATCGGCTCGCCCGTGGCGGCGGCGGTGGCCTTGGCCTGGTCTTCGTTCGGCTCGACTTCGAGCACGTTGTCATAATTCACCAGACGGAAGGGATTGCCGGAGGGCGCGGGCTCCTGGGTCTTCGAGTAGATCATGTAGCCGGGGTCGATGTCCGCCGGAAGCTGGGCCTCTTCTTCAAAGGAACCCTCACGCTCAATGAAGCGCACCTTCGTCTTGGAGCCGATCTTGCCCCCGGCAGGATAGACCACATCGGGACGACGGAAGCCGCCCACATGCAGGCGGTAGAATGAATTGCCGCCACCACGATACGAAGACTCGCGGATCATCACGGAGTAGTCGCCATCTTCCTCGGCCACATAGGAGCAGTAGCCGTCCTGGCGGTGCAGGATCGTGTCGTCCGAGATCACCTTCTCGAAGCGATCCTTGTCGATGATCGCCAGGAAGGGATCAAACACCGTGTAGCCGAGACGCAGGCCATCCACCTCCACCGAGATGCGCTGGCCCTTCTTCGCCGTGACCTTGTAGTAGTCCACGTCCTCGGTCTGCACCACGCCTTCCACCGTCTGGTTGAAGTTGATGATCTGCGGCGTCTCAAAGTCGCTGTTCGGCTCCTTCTCCGCCACGTTCGGGAAGATGCCCACAAAGAACTGGCGCGGGTGCGAGATGCCCGTCTTCGTGCGGATGCGCATCAGGTAATTTCCCGGCAGCACATCCGGCGCGATGGCGATGGTCAGTTCCACTTTGCCATTTTCCGCCTTTTCCACGCTCTTCTGGGTGAAGCCGGGCGAGAAGAACATCAGGCTCTCAAAATCGGCGAGCTGGCTGCCCGTGACAGTCAGCTTCACCTCCGTGCCACGCTGGCCGCCATTCGGCGTCGTGCTGGTGAAGGTGGGGTAGGCGGCGAAAACGCTCGTGGCACACACGAGCGAGGCAACGGTCAGGAAAAGATGACGGATGGAGGACATGACAGTGGTTTTAGGGGGTTGGCAGACATACGCCGTCGCCAAGGGAGAAATTACGCCCGGAGGAAAAGAGTTTCAGTCGCCCACAGAGCAGCTTTGAAGGCGGTTTGAGCCTGGATCACTCCTCCACCGGCAGCCAGCGCACACCATCGACGACGACGTAGCCGTCCGCGCCTGCGTTGCTGATGGTGATGGCGGTGTCGTTACCACACTCGTATTCGCCGAGGTCGATCCAGAACACGCCCTCGGCCTCCTTGGGAGCTTTGAGGTTGATGAGCAGTTCCTTCACGCCTCCCGCGTGCTGCACTGACACCTGGGCATTGCTGGCACGGTTGTTATTCGGCGGTGCGGCCAGTTGCAGGCGGTAGGTGCCGGTTTTCGTCAGCTTGGGCTCAAAGCGCAGGCTGCATTGGCCATCCTTCGTGTTGTTGTCGTGACGGTAGCCATCGCCGATGAAATTCTTCGCTGCACCGCTTTCTTTCCAGTCACCGGTCACCTTGGCGTCGAGATCATCCAGCACGATGCCCTTGAGCGTCTTCGCATCGACACCGCGTGAGGACTTCGGCCCGCTGAATACGAGAATCTGCCCGTCCTTGACCAACTGCTCGCGCAGCTTCGCATACGGCACCTGCTGCACCGGAAGATGGCCATCGATGGCCAGCACCGCCGCCGTGGCCGCGCTCTGGCCGAGGATCATGAACACCGGCTCCATGCGGATGCTGCCATACGCGATGTGCGTGGCCGACATGGCCACGGGAACAAGCAGATTGCTCCCCTGCCCTTTCTTCGGCACCAGCGAGCCGTAGGCGATCTCATACGGGCCGTTGGTGCTCACGCCGATGTCGCCCTCGTTCTGCACCAAGCCTTCCGGCGTGATGTGGCGTTGCACGTTGTGGCTGTCGATGGTGTAGCTGCCCATGCCGACGGACTCGGGCGTGGGCTTCTTCTTGCGCAGCTCGTTCTCGGTCATCACATAATGCCCGATCATGCGGCGCGCCTCGCGGATGTAGAGCTGGTGGCTCCAGTTGCCGTTGTCGGTGAATTCATCCTTCGGCAGGCCCCACGTTTGCAGTTCTTCCTGCACTTTCTTCGGCACGCGGGGATCATTGGCGACGAACCAGAGCAAGCCTTGCTGATAAGTGCGGTGCTCGGCGATGATCTCTTTGCGGCGCTCGTAGCTGGCCTCGGGGTAATCGTAATTCATGCCTATGTTGTCGAAGCTGAAGGGCCCGTGGTTGTTCGTGTCGGTCTTGTGATTCGGGATCGGATCAAACTTCTCAAAGAACTCGCCCCAGCCGGTGTTCAGCACGCGCAGGAGGATTTCATACTGGCTGGCGTCGTAGCCCTCGGGCTTTGGAAACGGGATGCGGTTGCTCGGGTCGGTGGTGTAGCAACTGCGGAAACAGTAGGCCTGCACGCGCTTGTCGCCCTCGCCTTTGACGCCGGGGTCTGCGGCACTCACGCGCGGCAGCACGCCGCTCTTCGGATCGCCCGGCACTTTGTAGGGGCTGATCTTCTCCTTCACCGCGCCGAAGTGATGGCGGTGATGCAGAACGCCGACCTGGATGCCGTTGTGCTCCTCGCCATAAACGCTGTTCGCCTCGCGCCCGACGTGGTAATCCACGCCCGCAGCGGCCATGAGATCGCCTTCATAGGTGGCATCGATGAACATCTTCCCCACGTAGGTCTTGCCACTGAGCGTGGTGATCGAGACTATCTTGTCGCCGTCCTTCTTCACGCCTTTCGCGCGGTCCAGCCACTCATCGCGCACGACTTCGAGACCGAACTCTTTGACGTAATCTTCAAACACCTGCTCCGCCGCATGCGGCTCAAAGATCCACATCGTGCGGTTCTCGCCGTCCATCGCCGGTGTGCCCTGCCCCTTGTTGCCATACTGGTCCTTCTTCTGCTGCACCCAGGCCTCCGGTTTCTGATAGTGCATGTAGATGCGGTGATAAAAATCGCGCGCCAGACCGCCGATGACGGACTTGTTCCCCGTGTCCGTGAATCCCAGCCCGCCGCTGCTCAATCCACCGAGATGCTTGTCCGGCGAGACGATGATCACCGACTTCCCCATCTTCTTCACCTGCACGGCGGCGGTGACGGCGGCGCAGGTGCCGCCGTAGATGACGACGTCGTGCTCGGCGGCAGTGAGAAGCTGGCCGAAGACCAACAGGGAAGCAAAACAGGCACTGAGTTTCATGGCGAAGGTCGGGATTGGTTGAGGTGGTCGGTTTCCATCGCTGCATGAAAGGAATCGGCAAACAGAATGTTTACAGCCGCATGTTTCGCACCCTCAGCCTCCTCGCGGTCATTGCCTCCGCCACCTTCGGCCAGGATCTGCTGCCGAAGCCGCTCGCTCTTCGAGAGAGCGGCAAACAATCCGACTTCCCCACCCTCTGCGTCGATGCCAAGGGCGTTCCTTGGGTCGCTTACGTCGAGTGGGACGGCCAGCAGGACACCCTGCACCTCGCCCAGGCCTCGAGCGAGGCTTTGACCTCCGTGCTGACGATTGGCGAGCCGGGCATCATCCATCAGCCCGCCATCGCCGCCGATGGCAACGGCACGCTGCATGTGGTGTGGTCCCAGGTGAACGGCAAAGACCTCATGGAGCTGAAGACGGCATCCATTCGCGAAGGCAAGCTCGATGGCGCGATAACCACGCTCGCCAGTTCGCCGAACGGTGGCAATGCCTTTGCCAAGGCGACCACCGATCACGCCGGGAACGTCTGGGTCGTCTGGCAGGGCATGCGCGGCATGCTGGGTGATGTGTTCTGCCGCGTGTTTGAGGCGAAGAAGAAAGCGTGGTCGGACGAGATCCAGATCACCAAGGACGCCGGGGGCGATTGGGAGCCGTGCGTGGCGTTTGCGGGCGCGGATGCGTGGGTGCTCTTTGATTCGTCACGCGGCAATGAATTCAACCTTTACGCCACGAAGATCAGCGCAGACCTGCTGGTCGGCGGCACGAAGCAGCTTATCGCGACAGATCGTTACGAAGGCCGCGTCTCGGCCGTCGGCGCGAAAGACGGCCAGGGCATCTGGCTGGCGTGCGAACGCGGCAATCAGCAGTGGGGCCTCGACATGCGCGCCCATGGCCGCCTGCAAGGCCTCAATGGCCGCAAAGACACGGTGGTGGCCTATCTCGATCTCGCGAGCGGCAAACTGGATGAATTGACCTCTCCTGACACTCTCTTCGACGAGCTCCCCGGCCCACAGCCTGCGAAAGCCGCCGCTCCGCGTGGCAACAATCCCAAAGCGAAGGCAAAGGCCGAGGCCAAAGCGAAGGCGAAAGCCGCCGAGCCGAAAAAGAAAAGCAATCAGCCGCCACCGAATGAAGTCGCCGCGCTGAATCTGCCGCACCTCATGCTCGATGCCGCAGGCCGCCCGTGGCTGACCGTGCGCTACTTCAAAGCCTACTGCTGGCGCATCGGCCTCACACGTTACGATGCCGCGACGAAGCAGTGGACGAAGCCCTTCGCCATCCCCGGCAGCGTTTACTCGCAGGATCGCCAAACCGTGCACGCTCTCGGCAAGGATGGCAGTTTGTGGATCGCCTGGCCGAGTGATCTGCGCAGTTCCAAGCTCCATCAAACCGCCGGCATCCATCTCGCCAAAGTCGCCACCGATTTGGATGTGCCGCTCGTCGCCGCACCAGCGCCCAAAGCCCACGAGCTCTTCCCCGCCTACATCAATCCCGTCACGCCCGAGCGTGACCACCATGACCGCCACACCTGGACGCACGACGGCGTGACCTACAAGCTCTACTGGGGCGACTACCACCGCCACACCGACATTTCCAACTGCATCACCGCCAACGACGGCTGCGTGCTGGAGCAGTTCCGCTACGCCATCGACATGGGCAAGCTCGACACCCTCGGCACCAGCGACCACACGGACATCGCGAAGATTTATCACCCCTACGAGTGGTGGCTGAACCAGAAGATGGTCGATGTGTTTTACGCGCCCGGTTTCTTCACCAGCATGTATGCGTATGAGCGCGAGCAGAAGTGGCCCTTTGGCCATCGCAACATGGTCTTCGCCCAGCGCGGCGGGCCCATCGTGTACATCCAGCGGAAGAACTACGTCGATTCGCCCTGGCAGAAGATTTTCCCCGTGAAGACCGAAGGCACGCCCGAACTGCACCCCACCGAGCTGTGGGACGTGCTCACGCGCTACGGCAAGCCCGTCACTGCCATCTCCCACACCGGCGCGACCGGCATGGGCACCGACTGGGATCAGATCCCGCCGATCGACCACCGCGTCGAAAACGTGATCGAGATCTATCAAGGCGCGCGCGTCAGTTACGAAGGTCTCAACGCCCCGCAGCCCACCGTCGGCCTGCGTGTTGGCGAGGACTACAACCACTCCTCCACGGTGATCGGCAAGCCTGTCGTCGGTGAACCGATTCGCAGTTTCACCGAGAAAAACAACGGCGTGTATCAACATGCGCTCGAACTCGGCCACAAACTCGGCGTGTGGGCGAACAGCGACCACATCAGCACGCACACCAGCTACGGCGGAGTCTATGTGAAGGATTTCACCCGCGAAGGCATCATCGAGGGCCTCAACGCCCGCCGCACCATCGCCGCCACCGACAAGATTTTCGTCGAGTTCACCTGCAACGACAAACTCCTCGGCACCGAGATCGCCGTCACCGGCAAACCCGTCCTCAAATTCAGCATCGACGGCACCGCCGCCATCAAACGCGTCACCCTCGTGCGCAACGAGAAGAATCATCAGCAGTGGGAGCCGAACGCCAAGACCTTCGAGCAAAGCTTCACCGATGAAACGACCATCGCCGGAGAAAACCGTTACTACCTCCGGGTGGAGCAGGTGGACGGCAACATGGCGTGGTCATCGCCGGTGTGGGTGCAGGTGAAGTAAGGGCTGTGGGGAGAAGTTAGAAGTTATGGGTTAGGTGAACAGAGCCCCTAACTCATAACCCTTAACTCATATAACCCCTGACCTCCAAACTCACTTCCACCCGCCGCCGAGCGCCTTGAGCATCGCCACGGTGGCGATGAGGCGCTGGCCCTCGACCTGTGCGGCGAGCAGCTTCGCATTCAGCACGGTGCGGTTCGCATCCACGACATCAAAGTAACTCGCCAGGCCTTTCTGATAGCGCAATTCGGCCAGCCGCTGCGTCTCCTGGGAAGAGGCAATGGCCGCATCAAGCGCCGTGGCCTGCTTGGCGTACGCACGGGCGTCGAGCATGCTGTCTTCGACTTCCTGGAGGGCGACGAGGATGCTCTGGCGGTAACCGGCCAGTGTCTCATCGTAAGCGGCCTTGCTCGCCTTCAAATTGGCACGCAGCCTGCCGCCTTGGAACATCGGCAGCGTCATGCTGGGGCCGATGGTGAGCACCCTGCTGCGCGAATCATAGAAATGCGCCGCTCCGATGCTCTCCAGACCGCCGCTGCCAACGATGCTGAACGCCGGAAAGAACGCCGCCTTGGACACACCGACCTTGGCGTTCGCCTCGCGCATCTTCTGCTCTGCCGCACGGATGTCGGGGCGCCGTTGCAGCAGCGTGGAAGGCAGTCCGCCGGGCACTTTTGGCGGCGATGGCAGGTTCGCGCTGCTGGCAATGCGGAAGGTCGATGGGATCTCACCGCAGATGACGGCCAGCGCATTTTCGGCATTGCCACGCTGACGTTCCAGCACGGCGTAATCGTTGCGTGCGAGTTCCAGCTCCGTGGTGGCACGCGCCACATCCATTTCGTTCGCCAGACCGCCTTTGAAGCGTGACTCCTGCAATTTGACGGCCTCCTCACGCCAGGTCTGCGTGCTGCGCACGACCTGCATCTGCCGGTCCAGCGAATGCGTCAGGAAATACAACCGCGCCACTTCCGCCGCGAGGGTCAGGCGCTGTGCGGAGAGCGTTTCGATCGCGGCAAACTGCGAGGCGCGGGAAGCCTCCACGCCACGACGCACACGCCCCCACAGGTCGAACTCCCAGCCCAGTTCCAGGAAGTTTTGAAAGCGACGGCGCTGCGTTTCCGGCAGCGTTATCCCCGCCGGCAGGTTCGCGCCAAACGAGATCTGTGACAGACGCTCATAAGCCATGGCATTCTTCATGCTGAGCTGCGGGAACCAGTCCGCCTGCTGTGTGCCGACGAGAGCACGCGCCGTCTCCACCCGGGCCAGGGCGCCACGTAGCTCCTGGTTGCCCTCCAGCGCCTGATCCACCAGCCGGTTGAGTTCCGAGGAGCCAAACAGCTTCCACCACTCGCCCGGAACGGGAATGTCCGCCGTACTCGCACGTCCGCCATTTTTCCAATGGGTCGGCATCAGCACCTCAGGCAGCTTGAAATTCGGCCCGACGTTGCAGGAGGCGAGCGTCAACGATGTCGTGAGGCAGAGGATTCTCAGGTTGTTCATGCGCGTGCATTCATGCGGTGAAACCTTTCACGCGCAACCACCAAGAAACACCTTCGCTCAGACCTCAGCGGGAGGGGCCGCGTCCGCCACCTTGTGACACCAGCTCGAGAAAACATCGTTCGCCAGTTCGTGCGCCTCCCCGGCATCGACATGCTCGGTGATGGACTGCGGCGGCGGCAACCAGACGGGAACGGCGGTTTCGCCGATGTGGTCCTGCCGCATGGCGCGGAGGAAAGCACGCAGGTTCACGGTGAGCTGGTTGCCATGTCGGTCATGATTGGCGACGGCCTCGGCGCAGAGTTCATAGGTGGCGCCTGCGATTTCGACGGTGTGGATGACTTTCGTGGTGTCGAGCAGGGAATGGAGCATGAGAGATGCTTGCTCAGCAGACGACGGCGTGTCCATGGGGAGTTTGCGACCATTTTTGTCGAAGGTTCGGCAACCGGGCCGTCGTTAAGGTGCGGCCATGCGAATCCTGCTTTGCCTCCTTGCCCTTGCCACGCTCAGTCCTGCCGCTGAGAAGCCGTTGAACATCCTGTTCTGCTTTGCGGACGACTGGGGCCGCTACGCGAGCATCTACGCGGAGCATGAGAAGTTTCCGTCGCCGAATCAGGTGGTGAAGACACCGAACATCGACCGCATCGCCCGCGAAGGCGCGCTGTTCCGCCGTGCCTATGTGAATGCGCCGAGCTGCACGCCTTGCCGCAGTGCCTTGCTTTCCGGACGCTACTTCTTCAACACGGGACGCGCGGCCATCTTGAACGGCGCGGTGTGGGATCCGGCGATTCCGAGCTTTCCGCTGCTGCTGAAGGACCAGGGCTACCACATCGGCAAGGCCTTCAAGGTGTGGAGCCCGGGCGATCCGGCGGATGCTCCCTTCGGCGGGCAGGCGCACGCGTATCAGAAATCCGGCGGGCGCTTCAACAACTTCTCCGAGGAGGTCACGAAGCTCGTCGCAGGCGGCACGGCGCTCGATGCGGCCAAGCAACTGATGTATGACGAGGTGCATGGCAATTTTGCCAGCTTCCTCACCGCACGACCCAAGAACACTCCGTTCCTGTTCTGGCATGGGCCGACGAATGTGCATCGCAAGTGGATCAAAGGAAGCGGACAGGCGCTGTGGGGCATCAATCCCGATGATTTGAAGGGCAAACTGCCGAAGCATCTGCCGGACGTGCCGGAGTTCCGCGAGGACTTCGCCAGCTACCTCGGCGAAATCCAGGCCTTCGACGCGCAGGTGGGCGTTTTGGTGAAACAACTCGAAGAAGCAGGCGAACTCGACAACACCGTCATCGTCATCAGCGGCGATCACGGCGCACCCGGCTTCCCCGGCGGCAAATGCAACCTCTATGACTTCGGCGTGAACGTCACGCTGGCGATTCGCTGGCCCGGGCAGCCCGGCGGGCGTTTCATCGACGACTTTGTGAATCTCATGGACCTGTCGCCCACCTTCATGGAAATCGGCGGCGCGACGATTCCGCCCGGTGTGAACGGCAAAAGCATCGTCAGCGTCATGAAGTCCGGCAAATCCGGCCAGGTCGAGACAGAACGCGATTACGTCATCACTGGCCGAGAGCGGCATGTGAGCATCGCCCGCGAGGGCAACCTGCCCTACCCACAGCGCGCGCTGCGCAAAGACGGCATCCTCTACATCCACAACTTCAAACCCGAGCGCATGCCTATGGGAGACTACAAGAATCTGACCGACAGCTTCACGCCCGCTCAAGACGCGCTCGAAAACAACACCTATGAGGCCTTCCCGGACATGGATTCCTCACCCGCGAAGGCCTGGCTCATCGCGCATCGCAACGATTCGCAGTACAAGTGGCACTTCGACTACGCCTTCGCCAAACGTCCGCAGGAAGAGCTCTACGACCTCAGCAAAGACCCCGCGCAGATGATCAACGTTGCCGCCGAGCCGGGCTACGCCGAGGTGAAGGCAAAGATGGCCGCAGAACTGATGACGAAGCTCAAGGCTGTCGGCGATCCGCGTGTCACCGCCGATCCAGTGCCGTTTGAGCATGCGCCGTTTACGCAGGACACGAAGACCAGCCAGCAAGGCAAGGGCAAGAAGGGCAAAGGCAAGGCGAAGGCCGAGTGAATCCTCGGCACGTTGTTCACGCTGAAGCGTGAACAACGCACTCATGCATCTCCCTGCTCCTCCCAAAACTTCCGCAGTTCCCGCAGTTGCTTCTTGTCCGGCTTCGCGACCATCTCATGCGCGCGCGGAGTGATCAGCAAGCGTTCGCGTCTCAGCTCCGCCGCCTTTTGGTAGCACTCCGGCGGCGTGAGGTCTTCGCTGAACTCCGGCACACGGGATGCGCCGAGGCGCTGGGGTGAAAAGGCGATGACGCGCAGCTTGAGCCGCAGGTCGCCGCGCTCGACTTCCAGCACATCGTTCGGCTTCAGATCCCGCGACGCCTTCACCGGCTGGCCCCCGATCGTCACATTGCCACGTGCGCAGGCTTGCGTGGCGATGGTTCGCGTTTTGAAGACGCGAATGTGATGCAGGTACTTGTCAGCACGCTGGGTCAGGACAGGCTCGGGCATGATCGGGGACGGACGTCGTTGAATGAGCCCACGAAACACACGAAATCCGCGTAAAGCAATCTCACACACGGGCGTGTCCGTCTGGCGCACAGACGCGCAAGCTCGTGGTGAAGGCTTCATCCTTGCATCGGGTGCTGCTCACCCTGGTTTGTCGGTTCAGATTCATTTCTCATGGGACACGATTCCTAGACAGGCTGGTTTTCGTGGCAGCCTCACACCGCCGCACGCTTCCGAAACTCGCCGGGCGTGATCCCCTTCCGCTTCCGAAAGGCTCCGGCCATGTACTGCGGATGCGTGAAGCCGCAGCGCGCGGCGATGGCATCGAGCGTGAGATCGGTCTGCGTGAGAAGTTTCTCCACCGCAGCAAAGCGCAGGCGGTTGATCTCCTCGCCGGGACTGCGGCCGATGAGCGCTTTCATGCGGCGCTCCAGCACGGTGCGTGACAGCGCGACTTCACGCGCGACACGCGGCACGTCGATGTCCTCCTCGGTGGCATGCTGGCGGATGAAGCGCAGCGCGGCGGCGATGCGCGGATCTTCCACGGCCACGATGTCGCTGGACTGACGCACAACGATGTCGCCGGGCAGGTGAAGGTGCTTTTCGCCGGGCTTCGGGATGCGCTTCTTCGTCATCCAGTCGTCAAGGATGCGCGCCGCATCGTAACCGACGACCTGCCCACGCAGCCGCAGGCTGGAAAGCGGCGGAGAGGCGGTCTCGCATAGCATGTTGTCATTCTCCGCGCCCACGACAGCGAGTTCCTCCGGAACGGCGATGCCTGCACGCCGCGCGGCATCCAGCACCCAGAAGCCGAGCTGGTCGTTCACGGCAAAAACACCGGCCGGTTTGGGCAGCTCGCGCAGCCAGGCGACGAGATCACGCTGATGCTGCTCCCAATTGATGCGCTTGGATTGAAACACCGGACAGTCGAAGCCAAATCCGCCCGCCGCCTCGACGAAACGCTCGCTGCGTTCAATGAAGAAGGCCTCGGACACGTCCAGCACGCACGCAAAGCGCTGGAAGCCGCGATTTCGAAAATGCTCGGCCACACGCGCGCCGATGACGCTGTTGTCCATGCCGACAAACGGAAACGGATGCTTCAGCACCGTGGTGCGCAGCTCGATGACTGGCAGCTTCGTGGCCTTGAGCTGCCGCAGCATCGTCTCATCGACCGTGCGCGAGAGAATGCCCTCGCCCTGCCAGTTTTTGAGCCAGTCTGGAAAGCTGCTGCGCAGATCCCGCGGCTCCAGATACAACGACCACGGCCCCTGCTCCGCCACATAGCGCCGGATGCCGCGCACGATGTCACGCCCATACGAGCGCGAGGTATCGACGAGGATGGCGACTTGCGGAATGCGGGCGGGCATGAGGGAGAATGGGTCAAGGAGTGGTCAAGAGGTCAAGTCGTTGTCAAAGAGCGGCCCTTCTTGACTGCCTTGACGATGCTTGACCGCTCCGATCATCATTTCCTCCTTGCCATCTTTTAGAGTTCCTGCTGTAACCGTGGATGAATCTCTGAAGCATCTCGTCCGATTCGAGAAGGCTGTCATCCTTCCGATGAGCTTTCCCTGCCGCATCCGATTTCCCTCACATGGCAGACACTCCCAACGCCCACTTCCCCACCACGCAGTGGACACTGATCTCTCGTCTGCGCAGCCATGACGATGCTGTCTCGAGCCGGGCGCTGGACGAACTGTGCGCGCAGTATCATTACCCGCTCTATTGCTACATCCGCCGACGCGGACTCGATCATCACGACGCGCAGGACGTGCTGCATGATTTCCTGGCCAAGCTCATCCGGCTGGAGTCCTTTCAGACGGCGGAGGAGGAGAAAGGCCGCCTGCGCGGCTTTCTCGGCACCGCCTTGTCGCGCTTTCTCTCAAGCTGGCACTCATCCCAAAGCAAACGTGCCCATGATGTGAGCCTTGATGAGGAGATGGACCTCGCTGCCGCCGAGCAGCGTTTCCAGCGCGAGCGTCTCAGCGATGACGAGACGCCGGAGCGCCTGTTTGAGCGCAAATGGGCGCACGAACTCATCCGCCACGTCCTGCGTCGCATGAAGCGCGAGCATGCCGCACGCGGCAAGCAGGCGCTGTTTGACGCTCTCAAGCCCGTGCTGCTGGATGGCGGCAGCCTGCGCGGCCATGATCATGAGGCCATCGCCGCCGCCCTCGACATGTCGCCCGGCTCTTTGCGCACCGCTTTAACCCGCCTGCTGGACAGCTTCCGCGACATGCTGCGCGAGGAAGTGGCCGAGACGGTGGAGGACAAGGCGGAGATCGAGGACGAGATCACGCATCTCATGAAAGCCTTCGAGCGGGCCTGAAGACGAAAAACCTCGGTAACATTGGCAGATCGCCGGGGTTATGTTCGCAACATGAGGTTCTCCCGCACCATCACCTTCCCTGCACTGCTGCTCCGCACCAGTGGCGTCGTTTTCGTTTCGGCCTGTCTCGCCGCCTCCACGCAACTGCCACCGAGCCAGGTCAAGATCACCACGGATGGGAAGTACCGCCGCATCCAGGCGAACGGCATTCCTGATCACACGCCGGGGCAGTTTCCCAATCGCAACAATCCCAACGTCATCGCGCCGCAGAACTACGACTACAAGGTGCCGCTGAAACCGCAGGTGGCCGGGAAGCCGGTGGCCTACCGCATGCAGCCCTTCGGCATCGCCGTGAACGGTGTGGTGTTTGATCCCTTCGCCGCCGAATGGTGGAAAGGTGATCCCGGCAGCGGCTGGCAGTACGAACCGCATGGCGGCGCGATCAATCTCGGCCTCGACTCCAGCAACGCGCATGTGCAGCCAAACGGCGCGTATCATTACCACGGCATCCCGAACGGCCTGCTCGAAAAACTCGGCGGTGACCAGCCGAAGATGACGCTCATCGGCTGGGCGGCGGATGGTTTCCCGATCTATGGGCCGTGGGGTTACAGCGAGGCGAAGGATGCCGGCAGCGGCTTGAAGAAGCTCGCCACCAGCTACGCCATCAAACAAGGTGCACGGCCCACAGGCTCTCCCGGCGGCAAGTACGACGGCGCTTTCGTGAACGACTACGAATACATCGAAGGCGCGGGCGATCTCGATGCCAGCAACGGTCGCTTCGGCGTCACGTCGGAGTTTCCTGCGGGCACCTATTATTATGTGCTCACGAATGAGTATCCTTTCATTCCGCGTCAGTTTGCCGGCACGCCGGACGCCAGCTTTGAACGTCGAGGCCCGCCCGGCGGTGGATTCGGTCCGCCTCCTGGTGGTCGTGGCCGACGCGGCGGCCCCGGCATGCGCCCGCCGCCTGGATTTCCACCGCCTCCGTTTTGAAAAGTAGCGCAGTTGCTGTGCAACTGCTCAGAAGCCTGTTGCACAGCAACAGGGCTACTTTGCCTCCACCCGCACCGCCGAGTGCTTGTAGCTCGGCTGGCGGCTGTGCGGATCAAATGATGCGTGCGTGAGCTGATTCACCCGGGCATCGTGCATCGGCAGATACACCTCGCCGGGCTTCACGCAGGAGGTGATGCGGGCTTTGGGAGTGATTTCAGCGCGCTTGGAGATGACGCGCACCTTCGCGCCATCGCGGATGCCGAGCCGAGCCGCGTCGGCTGGATTCAGATCAAGCATCAGTTCCTCCGGCATCATCTTGGCCAGCACCGCTGAATGCCGCGTGCGCGTCTCCGTATGCCACTGCGCGCTCGTGCCGCGCCCTGTCATCAGAATGAACGGAAACTCCGTGCTGCACTGCTCCGGCGCTTCCACAGGCGCATCAAATACAAACTTCGCCTGCTTGTCCGGCGTGTAGAACTTCCCATCGGCAAACAAGCGCCTTTCAGCTTTGATCTTTAATTTTTCATCTTTCCGCAACGGCCACTGCACGCCGCCTGATTTCCGCACCATCTCATAGCCGTCGATGCCGGTGATGTCACAAGGCTGCCCTTCCGAGCAGCGTTGCAGCACACGAAAGACCGCCTCCGGACTGCTCCAGCCTCGGAACAAGTCCTCGCAGCCCCAGTAGTGGGCGAGGAGACGGAAGATGTGGAAATCGGCCAGCGCCTGGCCGGGAGCGCGGCGCACTTTGGGCGAGTAGCCGATGCGGCGTTCGCTGTTGATGAAGCAGCCTTCCTTCTCACCCCAACCGGCGGCCGGAAGCACAAGATGCGCGCGTTTCGCGGTCTCGGTGGTGCAGTACATGTCCTGCACGACGAGGAAGTCGAGCTTGTCGAGGATGCGGTTGATCTCGTTCTGGTCGATCCATGAGTGGCTCGGATTCGTGGCCACAAACCAGATGGCTTTCACGGTGCCTTCATCAGCCGCTTTGATGATTTGATCATACGCGAGGCTGGGGCGATCCGGGATGCGCTCCACGGGAATGCCCGTGGCGGCGGCGATCTTCTCACGATGCCTCGGGTTGCGAAAATCGTGACCGCCGAGCAAGGTCGTGGTGTTTGAGAACAGGCGCGATCCCATCGCATTGCACTGGCCGGTGATGGAATTGGCTCCAGTGCCGGGTTTGCCGATGTTGCCCGTCATCAACGCGAGATTGATGATGGCCTGGGCCGTGCGCGTGGCCTGATGGCCTTGATTGACGCCCATCGTCCACCAGAAGGAGACGCGGGGTGTTCCAGTGATGATCGTCCGGGCAAAATGGGCGAGACGCTCGGTGCTGATGCCGGTTTCTTCAGCAACCCGATCCGGCGTGAAGTCGGCGACGAATTTCTCGAAGTCCTCAAAGCCGTTGGTGTTTTCGCGGATGAAGGCCGCATCGAGTCCGCCCTCGCGAATGATGAGATGCGCGATGCCGTAAAGCAGCGTGAGATCGCTCTTGGGCTTGATGGCGTAATGCTGCGTGGCGGCCATCGCGGTCTCCGTCGTGCGAGGATCGATGACGATGATCTCCGGGTTGCGCTGATTGCGCAGCACGCGCTGCCACATGATCGGATGTGCGATGCACGGATTCGCACCGACGAAGACGAGCACGTCGCTCTCCTCAAAGTCCGCGTAGGTGAAGGGCGGCGCATCAAAGCCGAAGCTCTCCTTGTAGGCGGTGACGGCGGTGGCCATGCATTGACGCGTGTTGCCATCACCGTGGAGGATGCCCATGCCAAATTTCGCCAACGCACCGAGGAAGGCCATCTCCTCGAACATGATCTGGCCGGTGCTCAAGAAAGCAGCCGCTTCGGGGCCATGTTTGTCGAGGATCTCGCGCATCTTCTCGCAGAAGTATTTGAGCGCGGTGTCCCAATCGACCTCCTTGCCATGCAGCAACGGCATCGTGGCACGATCCGGCGCATCGAGCACCGTGAGAGCCTCCCAACCCTTCGGACAGGCGGTGCCGAGATTGACGGGATAGTCGGGATCAGGCGTGAGATTGATCGCCTCGCCATTCTTGAGATGAATTTTCAAGCCACAGCCCGTGGAGCAAAAGCCGCAGATGGCCTTCGTGGTGGCGTCCGGCACCAAACGTGACGGCACCTGGCCGAGACCGAACTTTGCCGGCTCACGAACGAGATCGGTGGTGAGCGGTCCATCCCACTCGCGAAAGGTCATGGCAGGTGCGGTGATCATGGTCAGTTTCCTGGCATTTTGGAGCCTGAGGCGGCGGTGAAGAAATAACGGCGTTCAATAAGCTGGCTGCCAAAGGTGAGCAGCAACGACAGCAGGAGCATCCACTGCGCGGAGGCACCAGCGGAAATCAGCACAGGAATCATGAGGCCCGTCATGATGAGGGACAGACCGCGCACTTCGAGGTGATGCGACAGATGTTTCTGCATCACACGCGCCGATTTGTGCCATGGGCAGGTTTCATCCTCCAGAGCGAGCCGAAAACGCGAGATTTCCCAGATCGAAAGGCTCCAGCGCAGCAGCACTTTGATCGCCATCGCCCAGTAAACGGCCACGATGCCGAACCAGACCCACACCGCCGCGCAAACGCAGGCCCCAAGCAGCAGCATCGTGCCGCAGAACTTGCCTGCGGTCATGGTCAGCGACCAAAACGGCCTGCGCGTGTCCACATAGACCATCACGGAGCAAAACACGGCCACCAAGGCTGCAACAGCGGTGCCTGTGACGGCAAGGCGCATCCATTCGTAATTTCCAAGCCACCACGTCGCCGCGATCACAGCGCCACCGCCGGGTAAAGCGCCAAAGGCGATGATCTCACGCGACAACCAAGACTTCCGCCAGCCGAGGAACGCACGCCAGGCTTTCAGCGGCTGGCCGAGATGCAGCACGCTCACGGCGATGCCTGCGAGACCGATCACAAGCGCCGCAGCACTCGTGATCGCGGCTTGCTGTAGTGTCAGAGCATTCATCCACATCGCCACGGCGCAGCCGATGAAGGTTCCGGCGCTCATCTGCGTGAGCACGAGCATCCAGGCAAGCGGTTCGTGACCGTGATCAAGCTCGATGCGGCCTGCATCTGCCGCTTTGGCGGCTGAGGGAACCGGCTTTTCCGAGATGTAGGTCGTGGTGGGCCGCGTGTAGCTCGAATCGAAGGCACCGGCGATGATCTGCCCGCGATCCGGCACGGCGTCGAGTTTCACGACCTTGATCTTGATCGCCTCGTTCGGGCAGGCCTGCACACAGGCGGGTGCCTCACCCTCGGCGAGACGGCCCTGGCACATGTCGCACTTGCGCACGATGCCGCGCTTCAAGTTGAACTTCGGCACGTCATACGGGCACTTCAGGATGCAGTAGCTGCAGCCGATGCATTGGTCATCGAGATGACGCACGATGCCGGTGACGGGATCTTTGTCATAAGCGAGTACCGGGCAGCCTTCCGCGCAGGCGGGATCGGCGCAGTGATGACACGCGGTGGTGACGGTTTGCAGATACGGCTGCTTCCGCGTGCCGACGAGCAGGCCCATGTCACGCCAGGATTCGCCTTCATCGAGGCCGTTGAGCGAGTGGCAGGCCGCCACGCAGGCCTTGCAGCCGGTGCAGGCATCGAGATTCACTTCAAAGCCATACTGCTCCCCTGGATTCGGCTTCGAGAGCGGAATGAGATGCGTGAAGCGCTCGCGGACGGATTTGGAGTCGTATTCATCGGCGAACAGAGCCACCGGGGTGCGCAGTGTCTGCTGCTCACGTAGGGCCTCTGTGACGCAATAGCTCATGCGCTGAACGCCTCTTGAAGCTGGCCCACGGTGTGCCGATTGCAGAAGGCGTGGAAGGATTCTCCAGCGCTACGTTTGTCGAGATAGCCTTTGAGCATGGCTTCAAGCGTGGTGCCGAGACTTTCAAAGGCCACACCGCTAAAAATCTGGCGGCCAATCTTGCGATTCTCACCAAAGCCGCCGCCGACGGTGATGTGGTAGCCTTCGCCGGACTCGGATTTCACTTTGGTCCCGAGCAGACCGATGTCGCCCATGAAGTGCTGGGCGCAGGAGTGGGCGCAGCCGGTGAAGTGAACATTGACGGGCTGGTCGAGCTTCACGCGTTTGTCGAGATACTCCATCATGGCGATGGCGTGACCCTTGGTGTCGCTAGCGGCGAATTTGCAGTACTTGTTGCCGGTGCAAGCAATGAAGCCGTTGCGCAGATGCGAAGTTTCGCAGGGGAAGCCGAGTTTCTTCAAGGACTTCGCCACGGTGGCGGCATAGGCCGTTTTGACATTCGGAATGATGAAGTTCTGCCAGACGGTGAGCCGAATTTCGCCACTGCCGTAGCTGTCCGCGAGATCAGCGACGCGTTCGAGCTGCTTGGAGGTCATTTGCCCCACCGGAACGGTGGCACCGACATACACGAGGCCATCCTGCTTCTGCGGGTAGGTGCCGACGTGCGAGTGACCTTGCTGTGAGAACGTGCGCTTCTCCTGGATGGCAGAATCGGGAGCAAGACGCGTCAGTTTGAAGGGCAGCAGCTTTTCTGTCTCGGCGAGAACGCCATCGAGGCCTTTGTCTTCGATGACATACTTGAAGCGTGCCTTCTTGCGGTTGGTGCGGTCGCCGAATTTGATGAAGACGCGCAGCAGAGCGACCATGACGTCGTTGAGCTGCTCCGGCTTCACGATCACACCCCAGTCACTGGCGAAGGTTTGATGACCGGTGACACCACCGAGGGCAATGCGGAAATAAACGCCGGGTTCGATGCCTTCACTGTTCTCACCGATCTTCACGGCGCTCGCTCCGATGTCGTTGGTGTCTTCGACAGCGGAGATGAGGCCGCCACCGTCGTAGGCGATATTGAACTTGCGCGGGAGGTCGTAGAACTCTTTGGAGCCGATGATCAGAGTCGCGAGTTCGTTCACGAGCGGACGCACGTCGATGATCTCATAGGGATCATAACCGGCGCACGGGTTCATCGTGATGTTGCGGATGTTGTCCGCGCCCGCGCCCTTGGAATGAAGACCGCAGCCTTGAATGCGGCGCAGCACTTCAGGGCAGTTTTTCGGCTCGATGAGGCGGATTTGGAAATTGTTCCGCGTGGTGATCTGGATGTAGCCGGTGGTGAGATCGCGCGCGATGGCGGCGATCTCGCGAAGCTGGTAGCTCTTCACCACGCCGCCAGGAATGCGCAGGCGGCACATGTAGCCGTCTTTGACCGGGTTCAGCCAGAACAGCCCATTCCACTTGTAGCGAAAAACAGATTCGGGCTCAGGCTTCGAGTTCCAGCGAGCATCCATGACGAGCTGCTCAATGGCATCAAAGGGATGCAGCTCGCGTTTGATGCGCTCTTCCTTGGTGAGGTCGTCGAGGGACGGACCCGCGGGTGCGGCGGCAGGCGCGGGTGCGAGATCGCCGAAGGAAACGCCACCAGCGGCGATGCCTGCGAAGAAACCTTCGAGGTAGTGCTTCTGCTCAGCCGAGAAGTCGGTGCTCATCGGATTCGCGAGTGTGGCGGGCTCAATAGACATCGCGGGCATAGCGTTTCTCCTTTTTCATTTGGGCGACGTAGGCGGCAGCCTCATCTGCGGACTTTCCACCAGCGGCTTGGATGATGTCGTGAAGGGCCTGATCGACATCCTTCGCCATGCGCTTGGCATCACCGCAGACGTAGAAGTGGGCGCCTTCCTCCAGCCATTGCCAAAGCTCGCTGGCGGCCTGCATCATGCGGGTCTGGACGTAGATCTTCTCCTCTTGATCGCGGCTGAAGGCGGTGTCGAGGCGGGTGAGATGACCTTTCTGGACCCACTCAATGATCTGGTCGTGGTAAAGGAAGTCACAGGCGCGTTTTTGATCGCCGAAGAAAAGCCAGTTTTTGCCAGGAGAAGCGGTGGCTTCACGTTCTTCGAGGAATGCGCGGAAAGGCGCGATGCCGGTGCCGGGGCCCACCATGATGACGGGCTTCGACGTGTCCGCAGGCAGGCGGAAGTGATTCGCAGCGTGGAAGTAGATGCCGGTGGTGTCATCGAGCGCGAGGCGATCAGACAGGAAGGTGGAGGCGACGCCTTTGTGCGGCACACCGTCAGCGCTATAGCGCACGGCGGCGATGCAGAGATGCACTTCCTCAGGATGCGCCTTGAGGCTGGAGGCGATGGAATAGAGGCGGGGCTGGAGCTTGCGGAGATTTTCGATGAAGGCGGTGAGCGTGACGCTGGCTTCGGGAGTTTTGCCAAAGAGACTGCGCACCTCGTAATGCTTGAGAAGGGCTTCGCGAAGCGGCGCTGTGCCGCCATCAGGCAGCGTGACCTCGGCCTGTGCATCAAAGCCGTGAGCAGCGATGATGGCATCCACCACTTCGGGGCAGTTTTGCACATAGACGCCGAGAGCGTCACCCACTTCGTAATTGAGACCGGAACCAGCCAGCGAAAGGGCAATGTGGTGAGTGTCCTTGGCGCTGCCGCGCGCGTTGAGATTGACGTTGGCGACGAGCTTGGCCTGGAAGGGATTTTTCTTGGTGAAGCCTGTCTCCTCGGGTTCAGCCGTCGCGGCCGTTGTCTCGGTGGAGCCGGTCAACGCGGTGAAGGCGGCGCTGGACCACTTCTTCGCGAGATCGTCGAAGTCCACATCGCAATCAACACGCTCGGTGATTCGCGTGGCACCAAGTTCGGCGAGACGTTCGTCGAGTTTTTTGCCAGCGAGGCAGAAAGTTTCGCCGTAGTTTTTGTCGCCGAGGGCGAGGATGCTGAATTTGACGCCGTCGAGCTTCGGACTGCTGCCGTTTTGATTGATGCTGTCCCAGAAGGAGACGGCGTTGTCCGGCATGTCGCCCTCACCCCAGGTGCTGGTGATGACGAGGACGTTCTGTTCCTTGACGAGATCGGCAGGTTGCAACGAATCGAGGCCCGCGGCTCGCGCCGTGAAACCCCGACTCGTTGCTTCCCTGGCCAGCCGCTTGGCCAAACTTTCCGCGTTGCCGCTCTGACTGCCGAAGGCGACGAGCAGCGGGCGTTTTGACTCCACCGGGGCAGACATGCCGGCGGGAGCTCCACGATTCAGCACACCGGCGAGGAAGCCATTGAGCCAGGCGCGTTGTTCGCTGCTGAAGGGAGCGTTGTCAGGAATGAGGGGGACGTGTGTCATTGCGGCGGAGGAGAAATAAGGTTCACTTCTGACTGAGCAGCTTGAATACCAGCCAGAGCGTGGTGATCAGAAAAGTGAAGAAGCCGGTCTTGTAGAAGGCGAGCGGGTTGCGCTCCAGCAGCGGGGTGTCTGCTTCAAAGAAAGGCTGCACGCGGTCGGGATGCGCGAGATCGTGGGCCAGCTCGGAGCAGTGCTGGTAGCGGCGCTCCGGCTTGATGGCGATGGCACGATGAATGACGGCCTCCAGCCAGGAAGGGATGTTTGGATTGATCTTGGAAAGGCGCTTCGCGGGATGAAAAACAGGTGTCTGGAAGCGCTCGATCTGGCCGTAGGGCAGCTTGCCGGTGAGCGACTGATACAGCGTGACGCCAATGGCGAAGATCTCGGTGCGCTCGCTGATGGGCGCGCTGTGAAAACGCTCCGGCGCGAGATAGCTGGCCGTGCCTGCGCGTGAGGAAACGGAGAAGATGGCGGCGGCACTGCCGAGATCGACAAGCTTGAAGCTCAGACTCGTGTAGTCGCCGATGCAGAGGATGTTTTCCGGCTTGATGTCGCCATGAACGAGATCGAGGCGCAGCAGTGTCTGCGTGGCATCGCCGAGAAATTTGCCAAGGGCGATGGCGGAGTCCACGGAGAGCATGCGTTCGCGCAGCACGGCCTGCAGGCTGGGCGCATCGGCAAACTCCATGACGTAGTAGCGCATGGTCTGTCCGGCAGGCTCATAAGCGCGAACGAAGTGCGCGGACTGCGCGCGGGTGGCGTTCCAGGTCTCGTGCGTGAAGGCTTCGAGGTGCTGCGGGCTGTCGATGGCCTCGACCGGGGCAAATTTGATGACGACACGCTGGCCGTCTTTCTCGGCCAGCCAAACGCGGCTGGTGCCATGAAATGAGCGCAGCAGTTCGTAGCCGTCGATTTGATCCCCTTTGTTCAAAGCGGCGGGAATGGTGAGGGTGCGGGCATTCATGGCGTGAAGTCGGCCGGTTTGATGAATGTCGAGCACGAGGGCGCTCATGTCGTCGAGCGTTTCCGCCTTCGCCTTCTGGCGGGCGGCCAGCACGATGCTGCGCGCGGAACTGCGAAGGGCGAGGGCCGCGGTGAGATCGTCGTCGGAAATGTGATTGGAGACGCCGTCGGAGCAAAGCATGGCGACATCCCCATCTTGCAGGGTGGTGGTGAAGCAAAACGGCTCGACGTCCTCACTCATGCCCAGGGCACGCGTGAGGATGTGGGAACGTTCCGTTTCGACATGCGCGGTGGAAAGCGTGCGCAGAGTGCCATCGCGCCAGAGACAGACGGTGGAGTCACCCAGATTGATGCCATGGAGGGTGTCGCCCTCGATGACCACGGCGGCGAGCGTGGCAACCATCTCGGTGCGCTCGTAACGCACCTGCGATTCCTGATACAGCGTGCGGTTGAGCACGCGGGCAAAGGTGCTGAGCGCCTGCTGTGGCGACCATGCGCGCGGGCGGGCGCTGTAATGCTCGATGAGCGATCCGACAGCACGCTGGGCGGCTTCGCGCGCAGGTTCGCCGCTGCCCGCGCCATCGCTGAGCACCGCAATGACCGTTTGATTCCACGACCGCACGTCGAAGGCGTCCGAGGAGGGAGTTCCCTCTTCGCTGGCCATGCCGTAGCTGGTGGTGAGAATTTTCATCGCTATAAACGTGCTTTGAATCAGATGCGGGCTTCAGCCATAGCACCCCAAGTCGTGCGCCAGCGCAGTTTGACGAGATTGAGGCCGATGAGGGCGAGGATGCAGAGAGCGGCGAAGGCGAGCAGGCCCACATGATAGGTGCCGGTAAGGCCCTTGGAATAACCAAGCGAGCTGGCGAGTAAAAAGCCACCAAGACCACCGCCGCAGCCGACCAGACCGGTCATGACACCGATGTCCTTGGCAAAACGTTGTGGCAGGAGCTGGAAGACCGAGCCATTGGCCATGCCGAACGCCCCGGAGGCGAGGAAGAAGCCCACTGCACACAACGCCAGCGATCCGGCATATGCAGCAAGCACGAGTGAAAGCGCGGCGACGATGAAGAAGACATGCAGCGCACGAATGCCGCCAAGGCGGTCCGCCAGCGCGCCGCCCACCGGCCTGCCGAGCGCGCCGACCAGCGTGCAAAGAGCCGCCCACGAGCCCGCATCAACCGCAGAAAGCTGAAACTCCGAGGTGAAGTAAATGATGAGGGAGGCGGCCAGGCCGGAGAAGCCGCCGAAGCTGATGGTGTAGAAAAAGCAGAACCAGTGCGCGTCTTTTTCCTTCAGCAGGTTCACATAGTCCTTCGGCGTCTTCTTTTTCACCTTCACGACCGCCTCTTTGGAGAAAATCATATAGACGACGAGCACGAGCAGCAACGGGATGAGCGCAAGGCCGAACACGGCATTCCAGCCATACGCGGCAGCGAGTCGCGGCGCGAGGATCGCATCAATGACGACACCGACGTTCCCGGCTCCAGCGAGGCCAAGGACGAGGCCCTGCATGTTCGGCGGATACCAGCGGCCGGCCTGCGGCAGCGCCACGGCGAAACTGGCACCCGCCACACCAAGCACGAGGCCGAGCATGAGCGTGTGGGAGAACTGATGCAACCCGGTGAGCCAGGCGGTGGTCATGCCCGCGATGACGATGAGCTGGGCGATGATGCCGGTGTTCTTCGCGCCGATGCGGTCCACCAGCATGCCAAGCAGGATGCGGATGAAAGCACCGGAGAGATAAGGGATGGCAACCATGAGACCTTTTTGTTCAGGGGTGAGATGCAGCGTGCTGCCGATCTGCGCACCGAGCGCGCCGAGGATGGTCCAGACCATGAAGCTGACATCAAAATAGAGGAAAGCTGTGAGCAGTGTGGGCCAGTGGCCGGAGGTTTTAAGGTCGGAGAATTTCATCAGGGAGCTTGGTTGGTTGCTCCCATCTCATAAGCCGCAGGCGTGCCAACTTTGGCCCCGGCATCAAATAGCGTCTTGAATCTTTTTTATGATATTGATGAATGGTTCTCATCCATTTTGACCCGCATGCCGGGTGTCATCACCCTGGCATGCGGGCAAAAGGGGAGGCAGATCAGAAGTCGATCTGAACCTGGAAGTAACCGAAGTGGGCGGTGCTGTGCGGGCCCGTGTCAGAGAGATAGTCGCCAGGAAGAAACACGCTGTAACCGGTCTGGAGCGCCACATGCGAATTGAGCTTGTAGATGGCGGTGAGATCGATCTCCTGGCCACGGAAGCTGCTGGCCGAGGTTGAGGCACCATTGACCGGCCGCACGCGGGTGGCGCCATTCACCCGATACCAGGCGTCCGCCGTGTTCGCCATCCAATAGAGATGGTAGTCCAGCATGACCTTCAGCTTGGCCGTTGGCGTGAAGCTGAGGTTGATCTGCGGGTTGTGCATGTTCATCCACGCCGTGGTGTCCATGTAACCGTAGAACATGTGGTTGGTGGGATACAGGTTTTGAAACGTGCCGATGTCACCATCATTCGGGTCACCGTCGCCTGAACCGTAGTTATACTGGATGCCGAGACGTGGCTTCCACGAGTTCTTCAGCCAGTTGTAACCCACACCCCAGTGACCGGCGTAGGCGCTGAGATTGCGGCCGGAGACTTCGCCAGTCTGGAAGGCCATTTCAGTTTCATAATCGAAACCGCCGAGCTTTTTCGGATCGCCTTTCCAAAGGGTGCCGAAGGTCAGGAAGTCCGTTTTGCCACGACGAGGGCCGAAGGTGGCGTCACCGTCGTCACGCTTGTGGAAGACGTAGAAGTCGGTGGTGGTGTTGATCGGGATGAACCCCGTCGAGAAGTAGAGGCCGCTGAAATAGGTATTGAGCGACTCGTCGTTGTCGAGGAAGCCGGACTGGTTCCACATGTAATCGCTGAAGGCCACCGGCGAGGACACGAAGAAGTCGAGCGCGTACTTCTGCGTCGTATAGCGAAACTTCACGGCATCAAAGGTGCGCGCTTGATTGAGCCACTCGAGCGGACCCACGAGGCGTTGGTCGCCGTAGTTGAGGAACTGGCGCCCAATGGTGGCACTGAGACCTTTTTTGGGGTTCCCCAACTGCACATAGGCTTTGAGGATGTCGAACACATCGTCGCCTTCCGCAGCGAAGGTGCCGATGTTGTTTGGGCGGCTGCCGCCGAGCTCACGCACGTCCTGGCCTTGAATGTAGAACTTCAGCCAAGGATTCACATCGTAGCCAAGACCAAGGCGAAAGCGCTGGAGCAGCCAGGAGGCATCCTGCGGGCCGTTGATGGCGCTGTCGAAGTCAAAGTTGTTGTCACGGATCTCAAAACGCATCTTCTCCTGAACATCGACGGTGAGTTTGCCGAACTTGATCGGCGTATAGGTGGGAACGGCGGGAGCCGGACCATAGGCAGGAGCCGGTGGTGGTGACGCGGCGGGTTTGGCCGCGGGGGTTTGAGCGAGAGCTAGCGAGGACGTCGCCAGCAGGATCGGGATGAGCCTTTTCATATGATGGGTTATTATGTGGGTGTGTTGTTTTTCGGCTATGCGGCGGCTGCAGGGAGGGGAAAGGGATGAGCGGCCATTTCGGCCGCCATGTCCGGCGAAGGCTTGAATTGCGGCTCACGGCTCGGACGGATGTGCGAGCGGTCGTTGAGAAAGGTGATGAGATGCTCGCGCAGCTCGTAGTAGCGCGGGTCTTCCATGATCTGCTTGCGGTTGCGCGGACGCTCGAAAGGGATCTGCAAGATGTCGCCCACCTCGGCCTCGGGGCCGTCGGTCATCATCACCACGCGGTCGGAGAGGAAGATGGCCTCATCGACGTCATGCGTGACCATGAGCGTGGTGATGCGGTTACGACGCCAGAGTTCGAGCAGGACCTCCTGTAATTCATAACGTGTGAGCGAGTCCAGCATGCCAAAGGGCTCGTCGAGCAGCAGCATTTTCGGCTGGAGCACGAAGGCGCGGGCGATGCCGACACGCTGGCGCATGCCCTGCGAGAGTTCGCCGGGGTATTTGTGCATCGCCTCGCCTAGGCCGACGATGGTGAGATAATACTCGGCCATCTGGCGGCGCTCGGCCTTGCTGGCGGTGAAATAGACCTGGTTTACGCCTAGCATGACGTTTTCAAACGCGGTCATCCACGGCAGGAGGCATGGGGATTGAAACACGATGCCACGGTCGGGTCCGGGGCCGGTGGCCTCACGGCCGCCGAGGATCATGTTGCCTTGGCTCAGATCACTGAGGCCGGCGACCATCATGAGCACAGTGCTCTTGCCGCAGCCGCTGTGACCGATGAGCGTGGTGAACTCGCCCTCCTTGAGCTTGAGGTTGAAGTTTTTGACGATCGTCGCCGGACCTTTCGGTGTGGCATACGTCTTCCACAGACGGTCCAGTTCGAGCATGGGGAGATGCGCACTCATGCGGCCACCTCCACTTCTTCGCGCTTGTTGTCAGAACGGCGTTTCGGTCCGCTGCGATTGAGGAACTGCAGCGAGTTCACGTAAGTAAGGTCTTCGGGCAGGATGTCGGGCATGGTGAGCTTCACGCTGGTCTTCGACTTCGTGCGACCTTTGGCGTCCAGCAGCGTGGTGATGAGTTGAGTTCGAAGTTTCTTGAACTTGGGGTCGTGATTGAGAGTCTTGCGGTCGCGTGGCCGCTCCAGATCCACCACAATGGGTTCACCGAGCGTGGCCGGAGATGTGGGCAGCAGCGGAATGACACGATCCGCGAGCAACAGCGCCTCATCAGGATCATTCGTGATCCACAGCACGGTGGTGAGATTTTCACGCCAGATGTCACTGATCTCGTCCTGCAAAGTGGCGCGGGTGAGGGCGTCGAGCGCGCTCAGAGGCTCATCGAGCAGCAGCACCTTCGGTGTCATGGCCAGAGTTCGGGCCAAGGAAACGCGCTGCCGCATGCCGCCCGAGAGTTCTTTCGGCAGTTTGTGCGCCGCCGCAGTGAGCTTGACCATGTCGATGTACTTTTGTACATGCTCTTTGCGCTGCTCCTTGGTCCAGTCTCTGAAGACTTCATCGACGGCTAGCGCAATGTTTTCCTCCACCGTGAGCCAGGGCAGCAACGAGTAGTTTTGGAAGACCAAACCGCGATCTGGACCGGGTTCAGTGATCTTTTTGCCTTCGATGAGAGCTTCGCCAGTGTCAGGCTTGACCAAGCCGGAGATCAGGTTGATCAACGTGGACTTCCCGGAGCCAGAATAACCGACGATGACGACGAACTCGCCTTCAGTCAGGCTGAGATTGATGTTTTTGAGCACCTCGGAACGATTGCCCGGCAGTCCAAATCCTTTGGAGGCTCCTTTGATTTCGATAAGCGGCATATCTCGATCAGAGTTGGGGTTAAGCGGTCTTGAACCGCGATTCGACGACACTCATCAGGCGGTCGAGCACGTAGCCGATGACGCCGATGGTGAGGATGCAGAGAATGATGTGGGCGTAACTGTTGGCGTTGTATTGCTGCCAGAGGAAGCCTCCCACGCCGGGCATGCCGGTGAGCATTTCCACCGCCACAATGACGAGCCAGGCAATGCCCAGGCTGAGGCGGAAGCCGGTGAACATGTAGGGCAGCGTGGCGGGCACGAGCACCTTCCAGAGCGTTTTGCTCTTCGAGAGCTTGAGCACTTTGGCCACATTCAGGTAGTCCACCGGCACGGCGCGGACACCGACCGCGGTGTTCATGACGGTGGGCCACATGGCACAGATGGCTATGGTGAAGAGCGCGGCGGCATCCGAGGCACCGAAGGTGGTGCGACCCTCACCATTGACGATCTTGACCCCGCTGAAGAGAATCATGCCGAGTGGCAGCCATGCGAGCGGTGAAACGGGCCGCAGCACTTGGATGATCGGGTCAAAGGCCTTCGTGAATGGCTTCGAGAGGCCGAGGAAGAAGCCAATCGGCGTCCCAACGATGAGGGCGATGGCGTATCCCTGTGCGACGAGCACGAGGGACATCCATGTGAACCGCAAGATGCCCTGATCCAACTCTCCACGCTTCGCGAAGGGCTCCGTGATGTAGAGCTTGCTCGCCGTCCACGTCTCCGCCGGGGTGGGCAGGTCGGCGGAAAGGCCTTCGCGTTTGGTGACTTTGACCTTGTCTCCGAAGTCATCGACTTTCTCAGTGACGATGGATTTCCCGGCGATCACATACCAAAAGAAGCAGGTGACCAGGATCGCTCCCAGCGGGAGGAAGATCGAATCGAGTTTGAAGCGTTGGATCAGGTGCATGATGCGGCTATGCGGTTTTGGGGTTAAGCCTTGAGCGTCTTGACCGCGAAGGACGCGGCATAGGCTTCGAGATCGGCCTTCGGATCAAAGGTGACGCCGTCGAAGAGAGTCTCCGGTTTCTCATCGACACCGCCGTGGGCGTAGCCGATTTCCTTCATGGCTTCTTCGTAGAGATCGGCGCGCATGACCTGTTTGGCCACGCCCTCATAATCAGGAGCGCCTTCCGTGAAGCCCCAGCGGCGGAGCTGCGTGAGCCACCACTTGGCATACTTGGCCTGCGGGTAGTTGCAGTTGCGGTCACTGAAGATCATGTAATCGGGGTCTTTGATCTTGCGGCCATCACCCATGTCATACTTGCCCATGAGACGACCGAGGATCGTTTCCGGCGGGCAGTTGATGTAGGTCGCGGCGCTGACGATGTTTGCCTGCTCCTCGCGATTCTCCATCTTGTCGAGCCACACGCTGGCTTCGTGCAGCGCTTTCATCACGGCTTTGACGGTCTTGGGATTTTTGGCGGCGAATTCCTCCGTGAAGGCACAGACTTTTTCCGGGTGATCCTTCCAGATGCCTTGTGTGGCGATGGAAGTGAAGCCGATGTCTTCGGCAATGGTCTTGGCGTTCCAAGGCTCACCGACGCAGAAGCCGTCCATCTTGCCGACCTTCATGTTTGCGACCATCTGGGGAGGTGGCACGGTGATAAGGGAAACGTCAGCGCCCGCACCTGCGGCATCGCCTGGATTGATGCCACCTGCGGCGAGGTAATAGCGCATCCACATGGCATGCGTTCCCGGCGGGAAAGTCATCGCGAAGGTCATCGGATTGCCGCTGGCCTTGGCAGCATCAACGAGGGGTTTCAGCGCTTTAGGGTCCGCTGCGACCTTGCCTTTGAGCGAATTGGCGAGCGTGATGGCCTGGCCGTTGCGGTTCAGGATGAAGGGGGCGATCATCGGTTTCTTCGGCGCACCACCGAGGCCCATGGTGCTGGCAATCGGCATGCCGAGGAGCATGTGCGTGGCCTGGATGTCACCGTTGGTGAGAGAATCGCGAATCGCGGCCCAGCTCGCGCCTTTGCTGACGGTGGAGTTGATGCCAAACTTTTTGAAGTGACCTTTTTCGTGGGCGACGACGATGCTGGAGCAGTCAGTGAGGGCGATCATGCCGAGTTTGATGTCGGGCATTTCGGGGGAGTCGTCAGCGTAGGCGGAGCCGATCCAGCCTTGCGGCAGGCCGGAGAAGAGAGCACCGAGACCGGCGGTGCGGAGGATGGAACGACGGGTGATTGGAGTTGTGGGGTTCATGCGAGGGCGTGTTTGATGCGTTTGTTGGTTTGGGGGGCGGCGGCGGATGCTTTGGGAAAAGTGAGGGCGTCTGAGGTCCAGCAGGCGCGAAGGGCCTCGGTGGCCTCGGCTCGTTGCGCGGGCAGGAGCAACTTGTTGGCGATGAATTCATCCAGCAGCCAGCGTCCACGCTCGCTGGTGGGCTCGTTGGCCTCGCGACGGTGGAAGATGTGGAAGTTGGTGACGTCGGCGGAGTCCTCCGTGCCGAGATCGAGCGGCCCCACGAGCGAGCGTTTCAAGATTTCCTCGTTGCCATTGAAGTAACCGCTGGTGGCGAGTAGGTGGGCCACCTCAGCGCGGTTTTCTTTGGCATCGCAAAACACACAGGCTTCTTTGAGCGCCGTCGTGATGGCGCTGGCTTCTTCCCTGTGGCCCTCGATGAAGTTCTCGGTCGTGAGCAATACTTTCTCGGGATGGCCGGGGGCGAGCTGCTCGCTGGTGGCGGCGATCCAGCCGATGCCTTTTTCGACAGCGACGGAGTTCCACGGCTCGCCGACGCAGTAGCCATCCACGAGACCGGCGGCGAGGTTGGCGACCACCTGTGTGGGAGGCAGAACCACAATGCGCACATCACTGTCCACATCGATGCCGCCGGAGCGCAGCCACTGGCGCAGCAGGAAATTGTGGGATGAGCAGCGCGAAACGACGCCGAAGGTAAAACGGCGGCTGGTGGTGCTGCGGATGAGTTTTTTCAGGCTCGCGGCATCACGCACACCACGGTTCCAGAGATCGCGGCTCAGTGTGATCGCGTTGCCATGCAGATTGAAGACGAACGGGGCCACCACCCGGCAGGGCGGAGTGCTCAGCCCCATGCGCATGGCCAGCGCAAGGCCGGCAATGGCATGAGCAGCATCCACCTGGCCGTAGAGCAGTTTCTCCCGGATGGTGGCCCATCCGACCTCACAACTCAACTCGACGCGCACGCCATGCTTGCGGAACAGCTCGCGCTCCCTGGCCACCAGCAGCGGGGCACAGTCCGCAAGCGGGATGAACCCGATGCGCACCGGCTGAATGACCCCGCTGAGAGAGGCTTTGGAACTGGAAGCTGGCTTTGACATGACAACCATCCATCAAGCATCAGCAGTGCCAGCATGCCAAACTCACTCAGAAACAACGCGCAAAGTTTTTCACTCCGAGTATGAATTGCATTCATGGACCACGCCATCGACACCCGTCAGCTCCGCGCCTTCGTCTGCCTCGCACGCAGCGGGAGCTTCACGCAGGCAGGACGCGAGCTGCATCTCACGCAGAGCGCCATCAGCCACGCGATCAAGTCGCTTGAAACCGATTTGAGCAGCCAGCTCTTCCACCGTCAGGGCAAGAGCGTGCATCTCACGCATGCCGGACGCGAGCTGCTGCCGCATGCGGAGACGATCCTGCAATCCATGAGCCACGCGCGTGCCGTGCTCGGCACGCTGGATCAAACACCGCGTGGCAAGCTGCGTATCGGCTGCACCACGGCCGCGGCGCAATTCATCCTGCCGACAGTGTTCCGTGAATTCAAAGAGAGCTTCCCTATGTATGAGATCAAGGTCATCACCGGCGAGACGCCGGACACGATCGAGCGCCTGGTGAAAAACCAGGTGGACATCACCGTGAGCTTGAGACCGCAGGAGGTCACGAAACTCAACTGCCACGCGATCTTTGATGACGAGCTGGAGTTTCTTGTCTCGCCGCTGCATCCGTGGGCGCAAAAGGCACCGAAGATCAAAGACGCCGCCAACGAGACCTTCATCGTCGCCAGCCGCAACAGTCTGAACTTTGCCCTGGTGCAGGATTTCTTCATGAAGCAGGGCGTGCGCTTGAATTCATTCATCGAGCTGGGCAGTTCGGAGGCGACGAAGGAACTCGCGAAGCTGGGCATCGGCGTCGCCATCGCCGCGCGCTGGATCGCGCGCACCGAGATCGAGGCCGGACAATTGATAGCTCTGCCATTGCCGAAGGCGAAGCTCAAACGACGCTGGGTGGTCTCCACCCTGAAGGGCCGCCCGCTCAATCTGCCGGAGCGCACATTCATCGGCCTATGCGAGGAAGTGGGACGACGAATGATTGATGTCAGGCATTGATGGCAGCCAGCGATTCGCAGCAGGTGAGCAACTTCTGGCGCAACACCGTCGCCCTGGCGGCCAGATCGCGTTGTTCGCGTTCATAGTGGGCACGACCCTCGAGTGTTTCGATTTTCACGGGTTCGTAACCGATGGCGCTCAAATCATACGGACTGGCGCGCATGTCGAGATCACGTCCATCCAGAGCGAGGAGGAAACATTCACCGATGAGATCGGAACCAGTCCAGGGCCAGAGTTTGGAGGACCACTTGTACAAATCTATGTTGGCATGCAGGCAGGCAGCTTGTTCGAGATCTGGCCGCGTTTCGAGTGTGGGCTGCAAGGAATTCAACGGTCGCGCCTCGGGCGTGAAGAAGCGAAACGCGTCGTAGTGCGAACAGCAAACCGGCTGTGATTCGACAAAAGCGGCGAGCTCCTGCGTTGGAAGACGCAACTCGTAACCCTCATGCCTCACCTGCTGGGAGGACTGGCGATAGACCATGGCCCACTCATGCAGGCCGAAGCAGGTGAAGCGCCCTGCCCTGCCGAGGATGCGGGTGCAAAGCATCGCGACCCACGCGGCGAATTCACGCTCACGATTCATGAAGCGGTGCTCGTTGAGGCGCAGCAGGTCGTTCTCGCGAATGAAGCGGTCGCTTTGCAGCCAAGGACATGCTTCAAGATCAGCGGCAGTGATTTCAAGGCTCACGCCATGCTGCGGCACCCATTGCTTCAACTTCGCCGGTGCGAAGCTGTAGTAGGTGAAGAGAAAATCATGCACCGGATGCTTCGCACCACGACTGCGGCGGTCCACAAAGGCATCCGCATGGGCGGCAACTCGTGCGTGATGCGCCTGCATGCGCGAGCGCCATTCATCGCGATGCAGGACGATCATGGCACCAGCAGCGTCGCCAGGCCGAGGAAGGTGCCCATGCTGATGACATCCGTGGCGGTGGTGAGGAAGATGCTCGACGCGGTGGCCGGATCAGCGCCGAACTTGCGCAGCGTCAGCGGAATCAAAGCGCCGCTGAGGCCGCTGACCACGCAGCTTGCCACCATCGCCAGCCACACGACAACGGCGAGCACACCAGGGCTGGGATTGCCCTCCATACGCGCATACACATACATGCCGAGACCGGCGGAGACACCGACGAGCATGCCGTTGAGCAAACCGAGCAATCCTTCCTTCAGGACAAGGTTGCGCTCATCTCCTGCCTTCAAATCGCCAAGAGTCATGCCGCGCAACGCCACGGCGAGCGCCTGACAGCCAGTGTTGCCGGATTGTCCTGCAAGGACCGGCAAAAAAACGGCGAGGAGCACCAGACGATCGAGCGTGCCTTGGAAAACACCGACCACAGCGGCAGCGACGAAGCAGGTGAGCAGATTGATCTGCAGCCATGGATGACGGAAGCGCAGGCTGCGCAGCAGCGGTGTGGACAGACGCTCTTCATTTTTCACCCCGACCATCGAACCGACCTGGGCGCTGATCTCGATGGCACGCGCTTCAAACAGAGTCTGCCCGCGCACCAGGCCCAGCAGCACGCCTTCCTTGTCGCAGACGGGATAGACCGGGTAGTGCTTGTTCACCACCACCTTCATCGCGTCGGTGAGCTCCATTTCAGGATCGAGGGTGAAGGGATGCTGCACCATCACATCCGCCAGTTTCGCATCCGGCTCGGCCAGCATGAGGTCGCGCATCACCAGCAGGCCGAGCAGCCGGTCCTGATCATCCGTGACGTAGCCGTAGGTGATGAAGGCCTTCTTCGCCAGCTTGCGCACCTCCTCGATGGTGTCACGCGCGGTGGCCCCAGGCTTGAAGACGGCAACCGGCGGTTCCATGAGCCAACCGACGCTGTCCTCGGGATGATCGCGGTTGCTGATCCACTGCTTCGCCTTGTCCATGGGGGCGAAGGTGAGCGCCACGGTGCGCGGCTCCTCCTCCATCTCCTCCAGCACCTGCTGCGCGACCATGGGGTTCAATTGCTGGAGCACCTTGGCGGCGTCCTCTCCCGAGGCTTGTTCGAGGAGGTCGGCGGCATCGTGCGCCCCGCTTTTTGAAACGGCGGCAAGCAGGGATTCGGAGGACGAGTTCATGCGATTGGAAAGCGTAACCGACTGATACGCGCTTGTCATCGCCAAGGGCGAAAAAAACCTCGCACAGGACGCGGTGGCGCGCACATTCCCGCCCATGGCCCTGTCTGACCGCGATTACATGCGCGAAGCCCCGCACCGTCCGCTCACGCGGATGCTGCGGGATCTCACGGCATTTCAGATCGTCCTGGGGATCAACATCGCGGTGTTCGTCATGCAGTATGTGTTTGAAACCGGCGTCCTCAGGCACCCCCTGCATGGAGAAACGATTCCATTGGGAGGAGTGAGCATCGATGAACTGGCCCGAGGGCACCTCTGGACGCTTCTCACGTACATGTTCGTGCATGGCAGCCTGGGACACCTGCTGTTGAACATGCTCATGCTCTATTTTGCGGGTCGCGGCGTGCAGCAGCTCTTCGGCAGCCGCCATTTCACGCTGATCTACCTGTTCGCCGGCATCGTCGGCGCGGCGGCGGAGATGGCGGTGAACGGCTATGTGCGTGGCGACACGATCACGCCGCTCGTCGGCGCCTCGGCCTCGGTCTTCGGGCTGCTGATGGCGCTGGCGGTGGTGATGCCGGAAGAGGAGATCACCGCCTTCATCTACTTCATCATTCCCGTGCGCATGCGGCTGTGGACGCTGGCCAAGGCGCTGTTCCTCATTCAGCTCGCCTTCGGTCTGGCGGGGGTGCTGTTCAGCTTCCTGCCGGAGGGCTTGCAGATCGCCTACTTCGCGCATCTCGGCGGTGCCGCGCTGGGCTGGTTCTACGCGCGCAGCCTAGGCTACGGCGGCAGACCCATGACCTACGCCAGCCAGTGGCAGCCCCCGCAGTCCCAGCGCATGCGCAAGCCGCAGATGGCACGCACACGCGTGCGGCCGCTGCTCGATCTGGAAAATGAACCCACGTCCCCGCCTCCCGTCCGTCCTGCCAATCCCGTGGAATCCCTGATCGAAGAAGAGGTGAACCCGATCCTCGACAAGATCGGCCTGCACGGCATCGGCAGCCTCACCGACGACGAGCGCCGCACCCTCGAACGCGCCAGCCGCGAGCTGGACCGCCACCGGCAGAAGACAGGCGGTTGAAGCAGCCCTTCGTCTCATGCTCGCCTCACGTTCCGCCCGTCTCGCCGCCATCCTGCTGCTGGTGCTGCTGTTTGGCTGGACGATGCGCGCGTATCGCAAGGGCAAAACGACCGTCATTCCAACCGTCCCGCCCGCCGTGACAGCTCCGGTGAAGATCCCGGTGAACGAACCACCCAAAAACGTCTTCCCCGACGAGTGATCCCGGACGTATTCCGCCGTCCGCTTTCGCCATTCACTCCCTCCCTCGCCCTTCGCCCTTCGCCCTTCGCTCTTCGCCCTTCGCCCTTCGCTCCCCCCATGTCCATCGCCACCCGTAAAGGAGACCAAGGCCAGACCGACCTGCTGTTCGGCTGCCGCCTCGCCAAATCCCACCCTCGTGTCCACGCCCTCGGTGCCGTGGATGAATTGAACGCCGCCCTCGGCCCGCTGCGCATCGCCGCCGCACGCACGGAGACGAAGGAAATCGTGCCGCAGGTGCAGCGCTGGCTCATCGGCCTCATGGGCGAGCTCGCCACGCCCCCCGGCGCTGAAACACGTTACGCCGAAACGCATCCTGACCGCATCTCGACCCCAAATGTGCTCTGGCTCGATGACAGGGTGGCCAAGCTCGAAGCCGGCGGGGCGCTCAAGTTCCAAGGCTGGGCCCTGCCCGGCGAAGCCGGCGTCATGAGCGGTGCCTATGCCGACCTCGCCCGCGTCGCCTGCCGCCGTGCGGAGCGCAGCGTCATCGACCTGCAAGGCACCCCTGATGGGGTGCCCAATGAAGAGATCATCCGCTTCCTCAACCGCCTCTCCGATGTGCTGTGGCTCCTCGCACGCTGGGAGGAGCAACAAACAACGGAATGATGCGCCGCCGTTCGGCTCGGGAA
Organism: Prosthecobacter sp.; assembly: GCF_034366625.1. Classification (NCBI taxonomy): domain Bacteria; kingdom Pseudomonadati; phylum Verrucomicrobiota; class Verrucomicrobiia; order Verrucomicrobiales; family Verrucomicrobiaceae; genus Prosthecobacter; species Prosthecobacter sp. The sequence continues at coordinate 2,680 of NZ_JAXMIH010000007.1, read as the reverse complement.
AAGCAAAAAGGGGAAAATAGAAATGGGAAATCAGATCCGAATTTCCACTTTCCCATTTCTCGGCTCAGAAGCCTCAAAGACGCGTGGCGGGGAAGCTGCGGCGGCGTCTCACGAAGAGCAGCGAAGCCAGACCGCTTCCAAACAGCAGCGTGCGGGACGGTTCGGGCACAGCGGTGGTGTCCAGTTCAAACTGCAAAGCATTCGGCGGGGCCAGGACATTTTGGCCAATCCAAGAACCTGGAGTGCCACTGATCACATCCCGATAGACAAAGCTGTCACCGATGCTCCAGCCAGGGTCGCCGGTCTGGCTTACATCGGCCGTGGTGTAGATGGGATACTGCTCATCGGGCGCTCCGGCCTGGGCGTTAAACACCAGCCAGTACGTGGTGCTGGGCAGCAAGGTGGTCGGTGCCGACGGGGTGTAGGCGAAGGTGCCGCCGCTATGGGGATCGCTGTTCCCGGTGAAAGTCACCAGCGAAGCGCCGGGCATGCCCGTCGCATCATTATAAAGATAGGCCGTGAAGGCGCTGCCAATACCGACAAAACCGCCGGCAAACTCCACACTGACGCTGTTGAGCAGCACGCTCGACCCTCCCGTGGTGAAAGAATTGGCCAGATCGTGGCCGATGCCGCCGATGTCGTCCACCATCTCATAACCGGGTACGGCATGGGTGTTATACAGATTGGTCACGGTCAGGGCGGCGTGTGAGGCCGGAACAACGACGCACCAGGAGGTCAGCAGAAGGAGCAGACCCGCCCAGAAGGCGTTGGGGGTTGGATTGAGGGTGCAGGGCACCCGCAGGGTGGCGTTCAGAGGAGATGTTTTCACAAGGTTGTATTTAATTTGTTTTTGGTCATGAATTTACGATTTGATTTTAACCACCCTATGATTCCCACATATCCGGTGTGGGAGCGAACTCTTTCCCCCAATGGAGCGCCGGGCAGCTCGGACTCATTGCCATCGAAACACCCGTTTCCATCCCCGATGGCATGCCGTGGCTGACACGTTCAGGCCCGCCCGGCCAAGTCGGAACCCCGGCTGCTTGCCTTCTTCGCCATCTGAGAACTGCCCATGCTTGCTCAGCCATTCCGCTTTCCGCTTTCCTATTTCAGATTTCCCATTTCAGCTTTTCAGCCTTTCAGTTTTGACTCCCTCGCGCCCCACGGTTGATTCGCTGCGCTCACCCTTCGGGCTGCTTTTCAGCAGTCTATTTGCCTTCGGCTATCTCCGCTGCGCTCCGGTTCCCTCCGGTCGGTTATCTCGGGCTTTGCCCAACGCTGCGCGTTGCCTGTTTGCCTCACTGCGTTCGCCCTTCGGGCAGCCTTCGGCTGGCTATCTTCGCTGCGCTTCGGTTCGCACGTCGCCACCGTGCTCGGCTCAGCTTTCCCATTTCAGCTTTCCCATTTCAGCTTTTCAGCCTTTCTGCTTTCTGCTTTTCACTTTCGACTCCCTCGCGCTTCCAGCTCAAGGTTGGGCCACTTGACGCACGTAGTCCTGATCTAACTGCGAGAGTTGATTGAGGGGCATCAATTGCAACCCACCGGTGGGCACCCTCACGATCACGGTCGTTGCATCGGTCCCTACGAGTGCCGCCATGAGTTTTCTGCCCTGCGCGTCCGTCCAGGGGCGTTCGATCCCGTATTCATCCGCACTTGCCTGCCGCATGGCGAGCGCTGGAGGGACGGCGAATACTTTTTCAGGTCCCAACGCTGACTTTCCTTTGGAAACAGGGACAACCGGTGCCCGCATCGCCCAGTACTTCGTTTCGTTCTCACGGATCGTCAGACTCGCCGCCGTGAAGACGCTCGGCTTCCCGTCGAACAGCGCGGTTCCATCGTCCATGGAGAACCAGCCGGACCTGGAATGGGAAACGCTTCCCGCCGCCCGCCGCTGGAGGCACATCTGGTAGTTTTGCCCCGGGATCATGGCCAGCACCGTCTTGTCCGTGCAAGGATCGACGATCGTCGGGCCTAGCAGCCGCCCCTGCACCCCCTTGTCCAGGTGCAGAGTGATGAGCACCACGCGCTGATCCGGCAGGGCGGCAAAGGTCTTCCCGTCTTCCGAAAAATCCGCTTTCAGCATCCAATCATGCGCTGCGCCCCCAGGTGTTTTCAGCTTCACGGCAAATCTGCCGTTGACCACGCGCAGCGGCAGACTTCCGGGAGATTCGGGGCGCGCCACGGGCGGATTGGCGGACACCGGAATCAAGGCCAGCCTAAATCGCGCCTCCCCAGTGTAGGCCGCATGGCTGGCCGGCAGTGAGCCCACGAACCAAAAGTCCAAGGCAGGGCAGTCCAGTGGGACAAGACAGCCGATCATCAGAAGGAGGTGGGACGCGTTCATGAGATGAAGTTGGGCCATGATAAGCGTCCCACCTCAAAAACGGCAACTCCGTTTTTCGCATGCCACCACTGAGCCCGGCTCGTCATTCATTCCCAGCCCCCTCTTTCAGTGTGCCATGCCCCGCGGCATCACCTTGGGGAAACAGGATACGCACGCCGCGTGGGCGGATTGTGGTGCAGGGAGTAACTTGGGTCTTTTTTCCTGGTAAAAAATGGGCGGTAAAAAATGACGGTTTTCATTTTTTACCGCCCATCTTTTACCAGCCTGCTCTTGAAGTTATTCGGGAGAATGAATGGTTTGGAATCGTCCTCGCGGTTGCAGTGGTTCCACGTTCGC